>NZ_QKLI01000040.1:0-4923 GCF_003224255.1 Curtobacterium sp. MCBD17_030
GTACGGGACGGGGTGGGCGTGGGCGTGGTGGTGGCGACGGCCGCTGTGGGGGTGGGTCGGGCCTCCCGGCCGGAGTCGACGAGGGACCAGGCGACCGCGGCGGCGGCGACCACGACGGCGAGTGCCCCGGCACCGACGATCCACCAGCGTCGTCGGTCGCCCTGCTGTGGTCCTGACGGTTCCGTCATCGAAGTCCCCGTTCCCCTGTGGTCATGGTGCTCTCGGCTGGGCCCATGCTGCTCTCGGCTGGGCCCATGCTGCTCTCGCCCGGGCCCATGGTGCTCTCGCCTGGCCCCGTGCTGCTGTCGCCTGGACTGCGTCCTGACCCGCTGTCCTTCCTCCACAGCATCCCAGACGGTGCTGCGTCGTCCACAGGCATGCCAGGGCGGGCATGGGCGTGGACGGGTGGTGCGTATGCTCGCGGCAACGACCACCGAGGGGGAACCGATGGCCACACCCTGGACCGGCATCATCGAGGATGCACGGCACTACCCGTCACCGCACAACTCGCAGCCCATCGTGGTGCGGGTGGAGGACGACCGCATCGCGACCGTCTTCTACGACCTGCGGCGGGGACTGCCGGCGGAGTCCTTCGGGATCCCGTTCGGGCACGTCTGCGCCGGCGTGTTCCTCGCTGGTCTCGACGTGGTCGCCCGGGCGCACGGCTTCACGGTGATCGAGTCACTCGACCACGCCGAGATGGACTTCGGCCGGGTCGACCGAGACCCGGCGGACCACCTGCACCGGCTCGGCAGCGTCGCGCTGACACCGCACGCAGCGACGGATGCCGACCGGGAGGCCCTGCACGGCTTGCTCGCTCGGCGCACCTCGCGCAGACCCTACGACGCGACCCTCGTGGACGACGACGTGATCCGGGCCTCGGAGACGATCGCGGCGCAGGCCGGTCACCGGTTCCGGACGACGGCGGACCGGGCCACGGTCGACGAGATCGTCCGGGTCAACCAGGCGACGCTGTTCGACGACCTGCGGAACGACGCAGTGCACACCGAGATCCTGCACTGGCTACGGTTCTCGAAGCGCCAGGCGGCGGACACCGGGGACGGGCTGTCGGCCGAGACGATGCTCATGCCGGGGCCGGTGCTCAAGTTCGCGATGGAGCACCGCGGGCTGTGGGAAGCGCCCGGCATCGGCACCACGTTCAAGAAGGTCTACCTGTCGACGATGCGGGGCGTGCGGCAGCTCGGCTGGCTCGAGGGGCCGTTCGGATCCCCGGCGGAGTACGTCGAGGCCGGTCGGACGTTCATGCACATCTGGCTCGACCTCGATGCGCGGGGGATCGCCCTGCACCCCTTCGGGACGGTCATCACGAACCCGCGGTCGCACGCGGCCTTCGTCGAGCGTGCCGGGGTCGACGAGTCCGACGGGTGGATGGCGTGGATGCTGTTCCGCTTCGGCCGCAGTGCTCCGCCGCCCCTGGCGCACCGACGGCCGGCGTCGGCCATGACGCTGGCCACGCCCGCTGGTGGAGGTGCCTCGTGAAGCGGGCGGCGGTGTTCGCGGTGGTCTGGGTCGTCGAAGCGGTCGTCGGACTGTTCATGCCGCGGGTCGGGACGCACAAGTTCCTGCTCGCGCCGGGCATCGAGCCGCTCCGGTGGACCCTCGGGCGGTGGCGGGCGTGGCGGACGGCGGAGCTGGCGGCGAAGCGGGTGCCCGCGTACCGGGGGTTCCTGTCGGACGCGGGACGTTCCTCCCGTCTGGACACGCGCAGCGGGATCGCGACGGCGTTCTCCGGCCTGCCGGAGATGGACAAGGAGTCCTACGTCAAGCGGTGGAGCATCCCGGAGCGCTGTCTCGACGGTCGGCTGCCGCGGCGCGGTGTCGTCGTGGACGAGTCGTCGGGGTCCTCCGGTGTCCCGACGAGCTGGGTGCGCGGACCCGACGAGCGGCAGGCGACGCGGCAGCTGCTGCAGCTCGGGTTCGCCCGGACCTCGAAGGAACTCGCGAAGCAGCCGTTCGTGCTGAACGCGTTCTCGCTCGGCGCATGGGCAACCGGCATGAACGTCACGGCGTCGCTCACCGAGTCCACGATGATCAAGTCGATCGGGCCCGACCGCGACAAGATCGTGCAGACCATGCAGGAGTTCGGCACCGGTTTCACCTACGTGATCCTCAGCTACCCGCCGTTCCTCAAGGCGTTGTTCGAGGACGACCGGATCGACTGGCGCGAGTACACGATCGTCGCGGCGTTCGGCGGCGAGGGCATCAGCGAGAACATGCGCGCCCACATTGAGCAGTACGCGCACACCGTCCTCGGGTCGTACGGGGCGAGCGACCTCGAGATCAACCTGGGCATCGAGACGGGCTTCTCGGTGGCGCTGCGGAAGGCGATCGCTGCCGACCCGGCACTCTCGACGGCACTGACCAAGCAGTTCGAGTACGGCGTCCTGCCGATGGTGTTCCAGTTCAACCCGTTCGGCTACCTGATCGAGACGAACGACCGCGGCGAGCTCGTCGTCACGATCGCCCGCTCCGAGAACATCAGCCCCCGGATCCGGTACAACATCCACGACCGTGGGCACGTGGTGCGGATGCGCGACCTCAGGCCCGTGCTGCGGGCGACCGGGCACGAGGACCTGCTCGCGGAGGCGGAGCTCGACCTGCCGCTGCTGTTCCACTACGGCCGATCGGACCTGTCCGTCGACTTCAACGGTGCCGTCGTCGCTCCCGATGCCGTCCGGGACGTCGTCTACGGGGACCCGGTCCTGCTCGAAGCGGTCGAGAACCACCGGCTCATCAGCTACGAGGACGATCACGGCGACCGCCAGCTGCACATCGCCTTCCAGCTCGCCGCGTCCGCCGACTCGTTCGACGCCGATCGCGCCCGGCCGGCCGTGGTCGCCGAACTGCGCCGGCTCAACCGCGACTTCTCGAACGCGATCCGCACCGCACCTCCGGGGACGCTGCCGACCGTGGCGTTCTACCCGTACCGGACCGGGCCGTTCCGCGACGACGGCCGGAAGCTCAAGAACGAGTACGTGTGGCAACTCGGGCCGGGCTCAGTGGACGAGTGGGACCTGGACCTCGGGTGGGTGGCGCCGAAGGAGGCCTGAGCGGGGCGGCTCAGTGGTACTGCGGCGGCCAGTCGAACGGGGCCGGGCGTTGCGGGACCTCGCCGATCGTCGTGACGGCGAGCCCGATCTCCCCTCGGTTCGTCAACTCGATCGACCGTGGGTTGCCGAAGAACCGCTTGCCGTCCACCCAGATCGTCAGCTCACCGTGCAGTCCACCGACGTGCGCCGGCCCGAGGGAGACACCCCATTCGTCGAAGAACTGCCCGAGCGTGAACGTCTGACGGGTCGGGGACTCGACGTGCAGGATGCCGGACGTGTCGTGCGTGTGCAGCTGTGCCGCGAACCGCTGCGACTTCGCGTGCCCGATGTTGCCCGGGACCACGACCGGGGTGTCGCCGTTCGTGATGGTCAGATGCGTGTGCACGTGTTCCGCCAGCCGTTCGCCCCAGACGTTCTCGAGCCCGGCCTCGTCGGCGCGGTGGGCGAGGTCCGTCGGACGTGGCCATGGCGGCTCGACCGAACTCGTGTCGGCACCGGGTGCCGAGCAGCCCGACAGCAGGGCGACGAGCACGGCGGCGGCGACGACGGCGGGGGAGCGGCGCATGTGAGCGAGCGTAGTCACGGGCTCGGCGTCGCTCTCGGCGCACCCGTAGGATGTGGGGTGCACCAGACGCGGTGCGAGGGCCTTTAGCTCAGCTGGTAGAGCGCCACGTTTACACCGTGGATGTCACGGAGAACCTGCGCGCCCAGCTCCTCGGCTTTCGGCCTGGTCAGAGCGGTTGTCGTCGCTGGTTGCAGCGTGGGTGTACCGACCGGACGAGTCATCGTGTCGGTGTGGTGTCGGTGTGAAAGAGGCGAGTCCACCAGGTAACGGCGAGGAGATCGTCGGCCGGACGACGGCCTTGACCGGCGACGTGTCGAGCGTAACTGCCGTGAACGTCTGCTCGACGCAGGGTCGGTTGACCGCCGCGGCGAAGCGGAAACTAGCCGAGGACGATCACCGGCTCCGGCAGTTCAACGGCATACGAGATGTTTGCACCTTCGCTCGGCGACTCCTGATCTAGGAGTCGTGCCCGATGCAGGCGCACAAGTTGCTCGATCTGGTGTCGCGCGAAAATCGTCCGCACTCTCGACTCGAACGGCCAGCACTTGTGGGCACGAGTCGACAGCCGTCGTCGGCGCCGGGCTGACGTCGCGTCCTCGCCACCCCCGTCGCCGGGTAGGATCTCCGCTGCGGGCTCTTAGCTCAGTTGGTAGAGCACTTCGTTTACACCGAAGCGGCCGGCGGTTCGAGCCCGCCAGAGCCCACGTGGACCAGATGTTCGACGCCGCAGCGAGCTCTGCGGAGCAGATTGAAGCGAGGTCTGTACGCGGAGGCCGGCGGAGTTCGCGCTGGTGAAATTCGATTGACGCATTGAGGGTTCGTCGATAAGCAGTCCGAACCGAAGCCTCGCGGGGATCAACCTCCAGAACACGATGAGCCATCCCATGCACGGTCCCGCCGCGCAGCACCCCGGAAGCTGGTGTCCTGTGAGCCGTCAGCGCTACCGCCAGTGCCTGCGTAGCGAGCTGGTCCGCATCGGCACCGCCGGCGGAGCCGATACGCAGCACTCACACACCCCGTCGCTCCGTCGTGACCGGAATCGATTCAGGAAGATTTGGAGTGTCTCAGCGCGCCCGTGGACGGGTAGCACGCGGAGCCATGGCGCTACTAGCTACTAGCTACTAGCTACTAGCTACCAGCTGCCAGCTACCCCGTGTTCCCCCTTCGAAGAATTGCCTGGTCCGCGCCGGCTCTGTTGGGGAGGCGGATGTGTTCCGCCCCGGGTCTGATGGAGGCTCTCAATCCACGGGAGGATGAGAGTCATGGGAGCACCGAGGAAGTACCCGG
>NZ_QKLI01000041.1:0-2236 GCF_003224255.1 Curtobacterium sp. MCBD17_030
GCCTACGCAGCCACCGGTTGGACGCTGTACGGTGCAGACCTCACCCTTGACATGGGTCATCCGTTCGGGTCGATGTTTTACCGCAACGACGAAGACGGCCGTGTCCTGCGAGTCGGGGTGAAGTGGCATCCGCGGGTGCAGCAGCTGGAGTTCCCGGCGCTGCACCCGTCGAAGCCGGAACTCACCTCCGACTGCACGGACGAGGAGGTCGCCGCAGTCGTTCTCGATGCTCGGAGTCGGATAGGGACGCTTGTCGCGATCAACGCGCAGATCGGGTCGTTCGTCGCCACCGAGGAGAGCGAAAACGCGATCCTCGACGCGTCCGGTCTCGGACTGGAGCGCCTGTCAGAGGATGACCCGCGGTTGGCTGTCGATGCCTGAGCGCCTATCGCCGCGGTTCGAGCCGATCCCGTTGCGGCTGCTGTCGTTGACTGCGCAGTTCGACGCCGCCATCTGGCCAACCTTGGCAGGACTGACGTTCACGAACTCGACGGGAACCGCGGTCCTGCAACGGCATGTCGCCGTTCGACCGTCGGACTGCGGGTGGACGTTCACTCTCCTCAACGGCACGCAGCTCATCGAGCCTGCTGACCCGTTGGTGGAAGCGGCGACCCAGGTGATGAACGTGTTACTGGAACTCCGGTCGATGTGTCGCGGCGTGGATGCGGTCGGCCCTGCTGATGTCTGACCGGAAGTGGGTGCAGGACATCCGGCAGCAGCAGACCGCCTTGTCGTTGCCGTTCGGGCTCGGTTGGACCATCGACATCACCCAGACGCTGACCGCCCTCGCCGCCGCCGGTATGCCCGCCCGGGTGGAGTCGTTCGACCGGCTCCGGTTCGAGGACGGCCGGACTGCGTTCCTCGCCACACCAGACCCGACAAGCACCGCCGAGGACGGGGCTGGGGACGGCCGCCACGACGATGTGGTCCT
This sequence comes from Curtobacterium sp. MCBD17_030, assembly GCF_003224255.1. Lineage (NCBI taxonomy): Bacteria > Bacillati > Actinomycetota > Actinomycetes > Micrococcales > Microbacteriaceae > Curtobacterium > Curtobacterium sp. MCBD17_030. Next base: position 932 of record NZ_QKLI01000041.1, read on the forward strand.
CCTGCCAGGTGGATCGGAGGGCGGAGTCCTGTCGCTGGTGCGCCGGTATCCGGACTTGGTGGTCGTTAATGGGAAACGGCAACGCGTCTGGGCGAACGGCCGGCAAGTGCACGGAACGTCAATGCAACGAGACGCGACACCGGGCTGGCGGACCGTATTCGCTATCGCCCGGACCATCGCGATGCACGGTGGTGGCACGCATGCCGTCGCAGAACATATCGGCATCCCGGCGGACGACGTCCGTGCAGTCATGCCGACCCTTGGGCAGCATGTGTTCCATACGCCGTTGGGGTGGGAAGCGACGGACCGGCCCTCGCTCATCGACTGGGCTCTCGCCGCCTACCCGGGCCCCGGCGGAGTGCGCACCTGCTGGCACCGCGACGACACCATCGACACGCAAGCAGACCAGCTCATCGCGTTGAGCGGGATGATGTCGGACCGGTGGGCCGCGCAGCAGTCCGGCGTCCTGGTCCCGCCGAACCGGCTGACCGCGTTCTTCGGGAAGCATCCCGACATGCAGGCGCTTGGCTACGAGCCCGCATCAGCGGATGACGCCACCGTGGCGGTCGTCATCCCGCAGGACACCACCATCCTCACCGCGACCAATCAGGGGTGCTGCACGAATGAGTTCATCACCGCGCACACCATCTACGAAGACAGCTGGGTGGACGTGAACACCGACGCCGTGAACGGGCTGCGGCAGCTGCTGCACTTCCAAGCGGACCTTTCCCACGACCTCCGCTGGCACCCCTCCGGCAGCTGAGAAGAACGGACCCGATGATGTTGCAGCTGCTGTCCATGACGTTGGCATTCGACGACACCCGCTTCTTCGGCTCCGTCATGTTCACCAACCCCACCCGCCCCAACCACAAGCCCTCAGTCATCCTCATCGACCACGCCGACGAAGCTCCGTGGTTCCGGCTCAACAACGTCGACCCTGACGCGCGGGACCCGTCGGATCCCGCAATGGCGGAAGCGGACCGGATCATGCGGTTCATCCTCACCTGGGCGCCAGAACGTCTCGGCCGCACCCGCCCCGACCCTCAGCAGCACTAACAGGCCCGGCTGCTGTCTCGACTTCTTGGAGGTACTGACGATGATGCGTCTGGTGTCCATGCACCTCTCGAACGACCGGATCCTCTGGGGACACGTCCTCCTCGAGGACACCGACAACCCGGACGCGCACCTGGCGCAGATCCTCGTCCGCCCCATCGATGTCGAGCCCGGGTACGAGCTCTACGACAAGCACAACACGGTCCTTTCAGACCTGACGGTGCCGGCGGTACGGGAAGCGAACCGCATCGT
>NZ_QKLI01000042.1:0-1486 GCF_003224255.1 Curtobacterium sp. MCBD17_030
GGGGGGTGTCCCTATGGTTTTTGTCAAGCTGCGAGTGGGACGGGTGGCTGGTAGAGGGTGCCGTCTCGGAGCATGGCGTAGAGGACGTCGCAGCGTCGTCTTGCGAGGGCGATGAGGGCTTGGTTGTGGCGCTTCCCGGCGGCAACTTTCCGGTCGTAGTAGACGCGTGAGACCGGGTCCCGGAGAGCGGCGAACGCGGAGAGGAACAGCGCCCGTTTCAGGACCTTGTTGCCGCGTCGGGACGCGTGTTCACCACGGATCGATGATCCGGAGCGCCTGGTGACCGGCGCGAGACCGGCATAGGAGGCGAGGTGGCCGGCGGACGCGAACTGCTTCCCGGCGACCTCGGTGAGGAGCCTTGCTTCGGTCCTGACGCCGACTCCCGGCATGCTCGTCAGGACGGGGTGAAGAGGGTGCGCCTCCACGAGCCGTTCGACCTCGACGGCGATCTCGGCTCGCTGCTGCCGCAACGATGCCAGTTGCGTGGCCAACTTCGGCAGCACGAGTGATGCCGCGTTCGTGCCGACCACGGTGACGCTCTGCTCCGACAAGGCCTGCACGATCTGGGCGGCGATGCGGCGACCGATGCGTGGGGCGAGGACGCTCAACCGGTTCCCGAGGCGCTTCTCGCCGGCCGAGGCCAATGCAGCCGGTGATGGGTAGCGCCGCAGCAGGTCCAGCACCGCTGGGTGGTCCAGGTGCGGGCCAAGGACCCGCTCGAGGGCGGGATGGATCTGGGTCAGCAGGCCGCGGACCCGGTTGCTGGTCGCGGTGATCTGACCGGCAAGGTCGTCATCGAAGCCGCAGAGCATCGACAACTCTGCGACCTGCTCGTCGGCGAGCTGAATCGAGCGCAGCGCGTGCGGCAACGTCCGGGCAGCCTCTGCGATGATCGCAGCGTCACGGGCGTCGGTCTTGGCTTCGCCCGCGTGCAGGTCCGCGATGCGTCGCATCGCAAGGCCCGGCAGGTAGCCGATCATCGCGCCCTCGTCCTGCGCGACGGCGAGCGGCAACGCGCCAATCGTTGCTGGCTGGTCCACCACGAACAGCACCGGTCCGTGATCCTTCAGACTGCGGATCAGCTCACGCAAGCGATGTTCGTCGTTGGGGAGCGCCTTATCGAACATCCGCTTGCCGGCCCGGTCCAGCGCGACCGCGTGATGCTCTCCTTTGCCGACGTCGACCCCGATGAACACGTCGACGTTGTCATGGCCGACGATGCCAACTTCCATGCCGTGTCCTCCGCTCATGATCGGAACTTCGTCGACCTGAACCAACAGCGGCGAGTCTCGGCATCCACGTTACGAACGGCACTCAGCGGAACTGGGCCCGGTCCCTATCAGCGATCACACGCCGCCTGACCGGGCCCGGTGACAACACCCCCCGGATCATCGAACGACAGGGGGCAGGGATCATGCCGGGCCCGACAGGCCAACACCCCTCAAGGATCACTCCTGACCAGGGCGCAAAGAAAGTAACGGGGCAC
>NZ_QKLI01000043.1:0-1426 GCF_003224255.1 Curtobacterium sp. MCBD17_030
GTGAACTGGTCCCTGTTTGTTGGACTGTGAATTCAGGTTATGCCGCGAGGGCATGGGCTCGGTATTGGACCGGGCTCATGCCCTCGAGGCGTTCCTGGATGCGGGTGGTGTTCCACCAGGCGATGTAGTCCGTGATCGCGGTATCCAGCTCGCTTGTGTCAGCGAAGCGGGCGGGGTGGAACATCTCGGCTTTGAGGTGACCGAAGAAGTTCTCGATGATCGCGTTGTCGTGACAGTTGCCCTTCCGCGACATCGACTGGAGGGCACCAGCGGTGGTCAGGATGCCTCGCCAGGACCGGTGCTGGTAGTGGACGCCCTGGTCGGAGTGCACCATCGGTGTCGCACCCGGCGCGGCCGTGAGGGCGTCCCGGAGGGACCCGTTGGTCAGTTCCAGTGTCGGGCTCGTCCCCGTCCGGTGCGCGATGATCCGCCGGTCGAACAGGTCCAGCACCGCGGAGAGGTAGAGCTTGCCGGTTCCGATGCGGAACTCGGTGACGTCGGTGACCCACTTCTGCTCTGGCGCGGTCGCGGTGAAGTTCCGGTCAAGCAGGTTCGGTGCGATCCGGCCGACCTCGCCGCCGTAGGACGAGTACCGCTTCCGGCGCCGCACCACGCAGACCAGCCGTTCCTGCCGCATCAAGGCCAGCACCGTCTTCTTCGCCACTCGGCGCCCGTCGCGACGCAACTGAGCGTGGATCCGGCGGTGCCCGTATCGGCCCTTGGCATGCACGAACACGGCGCGGACGGCCGCAGCGGTGTCGACATGCCGGTCCCGACGGTCCAGGCGGGCCTGGTGGTAAAAGAACGTCGACCGGGCAAGCCCGGCAATCCGCAGGAGATCGTCCAGGCGATGAGCGGCCTTGCAAGCGGCGACGGCAGCGGTTCTCACCCGCGCCGTTGCTGGGCTTGCAAGGCCCGCAATTTTCCCAGGTACGCGTTCTCCGCCCGCAGGAGTTCGTTCTCCCGTCGCAGCCGTTCCACCTCGGACAGCTCATCCTCGGGGACCGCTCTCGGCCGGCCCACGCGGCGCGGTCGCAGCGCGTCTTCACCGTCCTTGCGGGCGAGGTTCACCCACTTGCGCAGTAGCAACGTCGACGAGAGGCCACCCTCGGCGGCCAACGTGTCGGCGTTCTCACCGGCGAGGAACCGGCGCACGAGATCGCGTTTGACCTCGAACGAGTACGAGCGTCTGGGTTCGTCCACGAGCACCTCCACGCCATGCAGCGACCACCGTCGATGCAACCGTTTCACCGGAGTGCGAGCAACTCCCAACCGACGCGCGGTCGCCCAATCAGCCAGTCCCTGCTCGAACCAGCCCACCGCAGCAGTGCGCTGCGCACCAGTCAACGATGACGCGTTACCACCCAACAGAACCATCCCCGGATCTCGAACCAACTAAGCAGTCCAAGATCCGGGGACCAGTTCA
>NZ_QKLI01000044.1:0-1302 GCF_003224255.1 Curtobacterium sp. MCBD17_030
TGTTCCGCCCCGGGTTCAGTAGAGGCTCGGTAGTGCCGCTTCGACGGTAGTCGGAGCGGGGTTGTGACGGTAATGGCCTTGCTCGAACTCGACCGGCGGGACCATGCCGAGTTCACCGTGCAGACGGCGGTGGTTGAACCAGTCGATGTACTCGACCGTCGCGATCTCAAGGTGCTCGATGCCGCGCCACGGTCCCTTGTTGCGGATCAGCTCGGCCTTGAAGATCGAGTTCACCGCCTCCGCGAGGGCATTGTCATAGCTGTCGCCCTTGGACCCAACGGACGCGACCGCACCGGCCTCAGCGAGCCGGTCCGTGTAGCGAATAGCTCGGTATTGGACTCCTCGATCGCTGTGATGGATCAGCTGTGACAGATCTCGGTTCTCGCGTTGCCGGGTCCAGATGCCCATCTCGAGGGCGTCGAGGACGAGGTCGGTGCGCATGTTCTTCGATAGCTGCCAGCCGACGATGCGGCGGGAGAACACGTCCGTGACGAACGCGGCGTAGACCCACCCGGAGAAGGTGCGGATGTAGGTGATGTCGGCGACCCAGAGCTGGTCCGGGCCGGTCGCGGTAAACGCCCGCTGCACCAGATCCGCCGGCCGGTCCCCGACCGGGCCCGGAATCGTCGTCTTCGGCCCCTTCCGCTTGGACACGCCGTGCAGTCCGGTGGACCGCATGAGTCGCTCAACGGTGCAGCGGGCAATCACGTGCCCCTCCCGCCGTAGCTGTGCGTGTACCTTCCGGGCGCCGTAAACGCCGTAGTTGGTCCGGTGCACCCGCTCGACCTCGACCGTGCGGGCAGCGTCACTGATCGACCGCGCCGACGGTGGTCTAACCTTCACCGCGTAGTAGCTCGACGGGGCGACCTGCAACGTGCGACAGATCGGCTCGACCCCAAACTCGTGCTTATGCGCGTCGATGAACTGCGTCATCTGCTGGAGGGGCGGTCGAGCTCCGCCGCGAAGAAAGCCGACGCCGACTTCAGAATCTGATTCGCCCGCCGCAACTCCCGAACCTCGCGTTCGAGTTCCGCAATCCGCTGCGCGTCGTCGGTCGTGACGCCGGGCCGGTCACCCGCGTCGATCTCGGCCTGCTGCACCCAGTTCCGCAGTGTCTCCGGATTGATCCCGAGCTGTTCACCGATCCGGCGCAGCGCACCGCCTCTGGTGTTCGGGTCGCGGCGCGCTTCCACCGCGAGTCGGACCGCTCGCTCCCGAAGCTCCTCCGGGTACTTCCTCGGTGCTCCCATGACTCTCATCCTCCCGTGGATTGAGAGCCTCCATCAGACCCGGGGCGGAACA
>NZ_QKLI01000045.1:0-1296 GCF_003224255.1 Curtobacterium sp. MCBD17_030
GGGTCTGCTGCACGGATAGGTGACGTCTGATCTGGCTTGCCCGGGAGGGCAGCCTGGAAGGATGCCATCGTGCCCAAGCCCTACCCGCAGGAGTTCCGCGACGATGTCGTGCGTGTTGCTCGGAGCCGTGAGCCGGGAGTGACAATCGAGCAGATCGCCGCCGACTTCGGTGTCCACCCGATGACGTTGACGAAGTGGCTGCGCCGCGCTGCCGTCGAAGACGGGGAGCGTCCCGGAACGACGCGTGCCGAGTCCGACGAAGTCCGTGAGTTGCGGCGGCGGAACCGGCTCCTCGAGCAGGAAGTCGAGGTGCTGCGCCGAGCGGCGGCGTATCTGTCGCAGGCGAACCTGCCGGGAAAAGGCTCTACCCGCTCGTGAGCGAGCTCGCCGCGGACGGGATCCCCGTCGCGGTGACGTGCCGGGTTCTCAAGCTCTCCCGCCAGCCCTACTACCGGTGGCTGGCGGCTCCTGTGTCGCGAACCGAGGTGGTGCGGGCGTATCGGGCGAACGCGCTGTTCGACGCACACGCGGAAGACCCGGAGTTCGGGTACCGGCTCCTCGCCGATGAGGCCTGCGACGCCGGCGAACCGATGGCGGACCGGACCGCATGGACGATCGCGTCGGAGAACGGCTGGTGGAGCGTTTTCGGGAAGAAGCGCGGCAGGAGCGGCAAGAAGCCCGGTCCGGCGGTCCACGACGACTTGTGCACGGTGACCGACGAGCAGGGCCGGACCCGGCACATGTTCGCGGCCGAGGCGCCGAATCGGCTGTGGTTGACCGACATCACCGAGCACAACACCGGCGAAGGCAAGCTCTACCTCTGCGCAATCAAGGACGCCTGCTCGGGTCGGATCGTGGGGTACTCGATCGGCTCCCGCATGAAATCGAGGCTGGCCGTGACCGCGCTGGAGAACGCGGTCCGGATGCGCGGCGACGTCGCCGGATGCGCGCTGCACTCGGACAGAGGATCGCAATTTCGGAGCCGGAAGCTGCGGCAGGCGTTGACGCGCCACGGCATGATCGGATCGATGGGCAGAGTCGCTTCCTGCGGCGACAACGCCGCGATGGAAAGCTTTTTCGCGCTCCTGCAGAAGAACGTCCTGAGCCGACGCACGTGGGCCACGCGCGAAGAACTGCGGATCGCGATCGTGACCTGGATCGAGCGGACCTATCACCGGCGTCGACGTCAGGCCCGCCTCGGCCGATTGACGCCCGTCGAGTTCGAAACCATCATGAAGACCAACGTCGCCCTCGTGGCGTGACTACAACTGTCACCTATCCGTGCAGCAGACCCGT
>NZ_QKLI01000046.1:0-774 GCF_003224255.1 Curtobacterium sp. MCBD17_030
GCCGCTCGGCTTCCGCGTGACGCCGAAGGTCCGCGACACCACCGATGCGAAGCCGCGCTGGGACCTGGTGAAGCCGCAGCTCATCGCGATGGGGGCGCTCGCCGCCGCCCTGGTGATGATCGGGATCCGGTACCTGGCCGGGCAGGCGGAGGGCATCGCGCCCCTGGTCAACACGGCCTGGGTCGTCTTCGACCTGTTCATCTTCAGCATCGTGATCCGGGCGGTCCGGTACCGCGGGCCCGAGACCCCGGTGCCCCTGGAGCACGAGTCCACGACGGTCGGAGGACCACTGTGAGCACGCACGCGAGCATCGACGTCCCCGCGGTCCCGGCGTCGCTCGACACCGTGCAGGACACCTTCGCCGCCTGGTGGGACGGCCAGGGCATCGACGACCCCACGATGCGGTTCCGGTTGGAGACCGCCCTGGTGGAGGTCGCCGCGAACGTCATCGAGCACACCCGTCGGTCGGACACGCAGGAGGGCCGTCGGTTCGTCCTCGACCTGACCGCTCGGGACACCGAGCTCGTCGCCGTCCTGTCGGACAACGGCATGCCCGCGGACATCGACCTCAGCGCCGTGACGATGGCCGACCCGGAAGACGAGGGCGGCCGAGGGCTGGCGCTGGCGATCGCGGCGCTCGACCGCCTCGACCACCACCACGAGGGTGGGCGGAACGTGTGGGTGCTGGTGTGCGCTCGCTGAGGCAGCTCGGGACGCGGGTCGTCGCCCTCCTGGTCGTCCTCAGTGTGCTCCTGCTCGGCGGAGCCCTGCCGG
>NZ_QKLI01000047.1:0-914 GCF_003224255.1 Curtobacterium sp. MCBD17_030
TCTGGGCTCTGGGCTCTGGGCTCTGGGCTCTGGGCTCTGGGCTCTGGGCTCTGGGCTCTGGGCTCTGGGCTCTGGGCTCTGGGCTCTGGGCTCTGGGCTCTGGGCTCTGGGCCGATCATTCCCCTCGTGCTGAACGATCGCAACGACCAGAAGCTGCCGCGAAGTGACCCCAGGCCACCGTCGCGGCGCCCCGCTCCACCGGGGCGATCAAGGTCACGGTCTCGGTCAAGCACCTGAAGACAGGGTGCGGGCGCACCGGCAAGGGACCCTTGCGTGACATCGAGAGACTCGAGCAACAGCACGAGGCTGCTCGCAAGGGTCAGGGCTGAACCGCACGCTCTGAGCTCCGTCCGTCACGGCAGAACCGAGCGTCCGGCGCGACGCTCTCGGATCCGGGTTTCGCGGCTCCGCTCTGGGCTCGAGCCTGGTGACGCCGGAACGGAGAAGTGTCAGGGACTTCAGGAGCCCGCCATCGCAAGACCGCAGACAAGCCGGCAGGGCCGCGCAACCGCAGCCGATCACCAGCACACCCGCCGGCCCTCACCCTCGGGGAAACGACGGGTTGCCACGAGTTCGCTGCGCGCGAGCTCCGCCGCTCCCAGAACCACGATGGTGGAGGGCCGCGGGCGACCGCATCGGCCCCGACTCTGGTGTGCCGGCGAATCGCACGATCCCTAGTGCCGCCGACGGCGGACTTGACGGCAGAATGGACAGCAGCTGGAATGCAGAAAACCCCTGACATGGGGAGCGGATGCTCCCCATGTCAGGGGTTTTCATGAAAAGAAGTCCGGCGGCGTCCTACTCTCCCACAAGGTCCCCCTTGCAGTACCATCGGCGCTGAGAGGCTTAGCTTCCGGGTTCGGAATGTGACCGGGCGTTTCCCTCTCGCTATGACCACCGGAACACCATCGACC
>NZ_QKLI01000048.1:0-723 GCF_003224255.1 Curtobacterium sp. MCBD17_030
GACGCACCACGGGCTGGACCACCGCGATCGCCGCCATCGCACCCCTCGGCGCCGTGCTGGTGCTCGGCGGCTGCACGCAGGAGCCGGTCGACCCCGCGGCGGTCGGACGCTGGAGTGCCTCGAGCAAGGCTGCCGTGCAGGGTGACGACGACGTGCTCGTCGTGCTCAGCGCCGAGATCAGCGCGGGGCAGACCGAGGAGCACGCGCACGGTTCCGTCGCGTCGACGTTCGCGGGGCCGGTGGAGATCGACGCGCTGGAGCTCTCGTGCTTCGGTGACGGCACGATGTCGACCGAGGTCGAGCTCGAGTCCCACGGCTCCACGGTGACGTACGGCGCGGAGCCGATGCAGTGCGGCGGACGGCCGCAGCGCCTCCGGGTCCCGGCGAAGTGGCGGCACGACGTCGACCGCGTCGGGTTCGGTGGCGGCGACAGCACGGCGGACAGCGCCTGGCAGTTGACCGTCCGCGGGTCCGGCGGCCAGGCGGACTGACACGCCGCCGCGCCGGAACGGCCCTGCTCCCACGACGACACGGCGAGGGGCTACGCTCGCCGGCATGGGCCGACACGCCGCAGTGCCATCGACCGAGCCGGCGATCGTGGCCGCGCCGGCGCCCCTCGAGCGTCCGGTCGCAGGACCACGGTCGGTCTCGGTGTCGACCGCGCGCGCCCGTCGAGGTCCCGGCCCGTTACCCCGTCCCCCGCTGCCGTCCCGGTCATCGACA
>NZ_QKLI01000005.1:0-219594 GCF_003224255.1 Curtobacterium sp. MCBD17_030
GCCATGCTCCGAGACGGCACCCTCTACCAGCCACCCGTCCCACTCGCAGCTTGACAAAAACCATAGGGACACCCCCCCACGATCGGGCAGAACGCCGGGGCAGCCCATGCCGCACAACCGTGGTTCCGCCCGCTCGCGAGCTGCGTCCCGTCCTGCACATCCGGCCGACGGCCGGTCCTGTCCACACTGGAGCCTCGGTCTGGCCCCGGCGCTCCGGTGCGGCTCGCACCATGGACCCATGTCTCCGAGGACCCCGCTCCCCCCGGCCCTGCGTCAGACGCCGTTCCGAGTGCGTCGCGCGCTCCACATGGGCGTTCCACGCGGGCGGCTCGATGCCCGCGACCTGCGACGTCCGTTCCACGGCGTGCGATGTGCCGAGCAACCGCACACGCCGGACGCCTTCGCGCGGGCACTCGCTCCTCGGCTGCGCCATGACCAGGTCTTCAGCCACACGACCGCCGCGATGCTCCTCGGCGTGCCGTTGCCCCGCCGGATCGAACGTGATCCGCGGTTGCACGTCACCACGATCGGGACGGACCAGGCGCTGCGCGTCCGTGGGTCGGTGGGGCACCGGGCCAAGGCGGGTTCGGTCCGAGTCGTCCAGACCAGGGGTGTCGCGCTGACGCATCCGGCCGACACCTTCACCGCGCTCGCCTCGTTCCTGTCGCTGGACGAACTCATCGTGGCTGGGGACGCCTTGGTGGGATGGCTCGGTTGGTCGACGCTCCCCGAACTGGCCGCGGCCGTGCGTCGGCGGCGAGGCTGTCGCGGCGTCGTGAAGCTCCGGGCAGCCCTCGCCGAGATCCGGGCTGGATCACGGTCGCCTGGGGAGACGCGGATGCGGCTCCTCCTGACCCGCGCAGGTCTCCCGGAACCCGTCCTCAACCACGACGTGGTGGTGGACGGACGGTGGGTCGCCTGCGTCGACCTCGCATACCCCGATGCTCGTGTCGCGATCGAGTACGAGAGCGACCTCCATCGGACCGACCCGGCGACGTTCCGGAAGGACCTGACCAGGGGTGAACTGCTGAAGGACGACGATTGGTGGTTGGTGCGGGCGACCGCGGATGACGTCGGTCCGTCCGCCGACCGTTTCGTCGCGCGGATGCGTCGTCTCCTCATCGCCGGCCGAACGGGCCGGCACCGCCCGAAGAACAACACCTCGGTGAACAATGGTTGACGCTTCAACCAAAGCGGTGCAGAATGGGCTACCATCAGGTTCGATGCAGGTGCATGAAATCTCGCGCCCGCCCATGACTCATCGCTCGAAGAAGGACACACCATGGCTCTCAACGCCTCCGCCATCCCCGGTTACGTCACCGGCACTTGGAAGCTCGACCCGACCCACTCCGAGGTCAGCTTCTCCGTCCGTCACCTCGCGATCAGCAAGGTCAAGGGCAAGTTCGAGAAGTTCGACGCGACCCTCGTGACCGCCGAGAACCCCCTCGACACGACCCTCGAGGCCTCGATCGACGTCTCGAGCATCAACACCAACCAGGCGCAGCGTGACCAGCACCTCGCGACCGGTGACTTCTTCCTGACCGAGGAGCACCCGCACATGACGTTCCGCTCAACGGGTATCCGCGAGGACGGCGACGACATGCTCATCGACGGCGAACTCTCGCTCCGTGGCGTCACCAAGCCCGTCACGCTGAAGACCGAGTTCGGCGGCGTCATCACCGACGGCTACGGTCAGGTCAAGCTCGGTGCCGAGGCGACGACGAAGATCGACCGCACCGAGTTCGGCGTGAACTGGAACGCAGCCCTCGAGGCCGGCGGCTTCACGCTCGGCAACGACGTCACGATCAACCTCGACGTCCAGTTCGTCCTCCAGGCGGCCTGACCTCTCCGCCCTCTCGAAGCCCCGGCGCCCTCGGCGTCGGGGCTTCGTGCTGTCCGGGACCGGCTCGAGCGTTCGCTTTCGTGGTCGTGCCCGTGGGTGGATGGGTGCGTCTTCCCTGCCGACCGGGCGGAACAGCAGGGCGTTCTCCCGGATCCAGCGGGGATTCCGCCCGCTCAGCGCTCAGCGCTCAGCGCTCAGCGCTCACGCGGAACCGAGCGCTCAGCCGCCCGCTCAGCCGCCGGCTCGCCGCCGACGCGCCCCTCGCCCGCCACACCCGTCGCCCGCGCGCCCATCACGAGCAGGGAGCTCCGCGCCATCCGCCCCAGCGCCTCCCGACCGACCGGAGCGGTACCGTGAGGAACGCTCTGGCCCACCCGGGGGAATCCGCCCCTCGGTCCCAGGGTTGCACGCAACACCGCTGCACACGAAGCACGTCCGACGCGGTCGTCGGAATGTCGCTCGCCGACGAACAGGAGCACCCCGATGTCCACCGACTGGATCACGCTGCAGACACTCGCCGTGGCGGAGTTCGGCCGCCGCGTCGCCGCCGTCACCGACTGGGACGCTCCCACCCCCGACTCCGAGTGGACGACGCGCGATCTCGTCGCACACGTTGTGGATGAACAGCGCTGGATCCCCAAGCTCCTCACCGGTTGTGACTACGCCCAGGCCGAAGCGGACCTGGAGCCGATCGGTGATGACCTCCTCGCTGAGTGGGAACGGCACTCGAGCGCGGCGATCGAAGCCTGGCAGCGCGCACCGAAGGACACGCCCGTGCACCTGTCGACCGACGTGGTGCGGGCCGGCGAGTACCTCGCGGAGCAGACCAGCGACATCACGATCCACACGTGGGACCTGGCCCGCGCGACGGGGAGCGACGAGCGCCTGCCCGACGAGCTCGTCGACGCGGTGTGGACGCACTTCGAACCGCAGATCCAGTCCCTCGCGGCGACCGGGCTGTACGCGGCTCCAGTGCAGGTGGACGACGATGCTCCTCTGCAGGTGCGTCTGCTCGCGGTGACCGGGCGAGATGCCCGGGTCTCCGCCTGACACACCCGTCAGGAAAGCCCGCTCGCGGGCACACACGCATGCGCGCACGCACGCACGCAAGCAGGCACGACCCCACCAGCGCTCCGCTACGGAAGGACCCCGTATGTCCGACACCCCCACCGTCCCCACCGTCCGCCTCGGCAACACCGGCCTCGAGATCTCGAGTGTCATCCTCGGCATGATGTCCTACGGCGACCCGACGAAGGGCTCGCACGCGTGGAGCGTCGGCATCGACGACGCGCGCCCCTTCGTCCGCCGGGCGTTCGACGCCGGCATCACGACCTTCGACACCGCGAACGTCTACTCGGCGGGCAGCAGCGAGGAGATCACCGGCGAACTCCTCAAGGAGCTCGCTCCCCGTGAGGAGGTCCAGGTCTTCACGAAGGTCTTCAACCGCATGCGTCCGGGCCGCAACGGGGCAGGGCTGTCTCGTGTCGCGATCATGCACGAGATCGACGCCTCGCTGACACGACTCGGCACCGATTACGTCGACCTGTACCAGATCCACCGTTTCGACCCGCTCACCCCGGTCGAGGAGACGATGGAGGCCCTCCACGACGTCGTCAAGTCCGGCAAGGCCCGCTACATCGGTGCGTCGAGCATGTGGGCGTGGCAGTTCGCCAAGATGCAGCACGTCGCGGAGCGCAACGGCTGGACGAAGTTCGTCGCGATGCAGGACCAGTACAACCTCCTCGAACGTGAGGAGGAGCGCGAGATGCACCCGTTCTGTGCCCACACCGGCGTCGGCGTCATCCCGTGGAGCCCGCTCGCCCGCGGCAAGGTCACCCGCCCCTGGGACGCGCAGGGTTCCGGCTCACGGTCCGACACGGACGAGTTCGGCAAGACGCTGTACCGCCAGGACGAGGACGCGAACCGAGCGATCGTCGAAGCGGTCGGGCAGGTCGCGGAGGAGCGCGGCGCGAGCATGGCGCAGATCGCCCTCGCGTGGGTCGCTGGGAAGTCGGCCGTCTCGGCACCGATCATCGGCGCGACGAAGGAGCACCACATCGACGACGCGGTCGCCGCGACCACGATCGAACTGAACGACGACGAGGTCGCGCGACTCGAGCAGGCCTACACCCCGCGGGTACCGTCCGGCTTCTGACCCCCACGGACAGGAGGCGCGGTTTGATCTGGCACCGCGCCTCCCGTCCGCCGCCCCCCTCCCGCCCGGGGCGCGGGCGGAACGCCTGGTGCACCGTCTCGAGCTGTCGTGTGATTGCCCTCGCTCATCGAGGCGCACACCGTTTTCCCGCCCGTCCGTTCTCACCCGGCAACGTGAGCGGGCGAGATGCCGCGCCACTCCTGGCCGGTGCCGCTCACATCCGCCCGCTCGCCGACAGCAGGACCGCCCGGACACCGGCACGCGCGCCCCAACACCTCGACTCGCAACCGAGACCATCGAGCGCGAGCGGGCCGAATACCGTGCGTCCCGGCGTCATACCCGGCAGGTTCACCCGCTCACCCGCCCCGCCCGCAAGCTCGCCTGCGGCCCCGAGCAGCCCCGAGCAGCGCTGATCCGGCCCCGGCGCGCAGAGGCCGTGAGGTCCGAGAGAGCCGAGGACGGAGCGTGAGCGGGCAGAATGCCCGGACTGCAGGCCGGGCGCGACGGCGATTCCGCCCACTCGCCGGAGACGGGCCTGCGCGACCCCTTCATCGCTCCGTCCCCAGGGTGAGCGGGCGGAAAGCCCGGGCGACGGGAGCGGCATCCGCGCAGATCCGCCCGCTCGCCGCAGGCGCAGCCGCTCGCCACAGGCGCAGCCGCACGCCACAGCCGCTCGCGGGGCCGCAGGCGCAGCCGCCCCCGCTCTCGCACCCCTCAAGCCGCGCCGAGCCCGCGCTCCCCGGACCTGGCATCCGCGGCCTCGCGCTCGAGCCGCTCGAGCCGCTCGAGCCGCTCGATGCGCCGCAGCGCCGCCCGCTCGCTGCCCGTCTGGTTGCCGAGCACGCCGGTGATGCCGTCGAGGACCAGCCCGGTCGCCCGGTCGACGGGCAGCTCGATCGGACCGATCATGGGTGCCCGGATCCCGAGCAGCGCCCGGTGTCGCGGGTCGAGGGTCGACACCGCGCCCTGGTAGATCGCGCGGTAGCCGGGTCGGAGCATCGCGGCGAGGGGCGGGTTCTTGATGAACCGCAGGACCTCACGGGTCCGGGGTGTGACGGCGAGCTCGCCGCGGTCGAGGTAGCCGTCCATCTGCGCGCGGAGTTCGGCCTCGGTCTCGGGGGCGTCGTGCACGCGCATCAGGCGTCCGGCGACTGCCCACTCGCGGACGTACGCGTCGGCGCTACCGGGGATCGGCTCGCCCCAGCGCTGGGCCGTGCGGAGGAACGCGTCGGTGAACGCGAGGTGCACCCAGCGGGCGAGGTCCGGGTCGTTCGCCGTGTACGGCCGTCCGATGCCGTGGCCGTCGACGTACAGGCCGCGCACCCGCTCGTGGAGCCGCAGCACCCATTCGCTGCCAGAGGTGGCGGTGGCGGTGTCGCCGTGGGTGACGGTGTAGATCCAGCGGATGGTGCCCGCGAGCCGGCCGAACGGGTCTTCCTTGTACCGGGAGTGGTCCGCGACCCCGGCGAGCGCCCCGGGGTGCAGGGCCTGGACGAGGAGCGCCCGGACGCCGGCGACGATGGTCTGGTTGCCGCCGTGCACGGACCAGGTGGCGGAGCCGGGGCCGAAGAAGCCGGCGTCGGTTCCCTTCTCGAGCTCGTCCACCCATTGCGGGCTGCCGTGGGTGTTGCCCGTGAACGTGGCCTGCAAGCGGGTGCGGAACGCATCGGTGACGAACGACATGCCGTCATGCTCCGTCGACCCCCTGACAGCGCACCGGACGCTCGCCGGAAACCGCGTCCGCGCCGAGGAACGTCCCGAGCAACGCCCCGAGCAACGTCCCGAGGCACCCGAGGCACCCGCGGCACCCGCGGCACCCGCGGCAGCTCCGCTGCAGACGCGCACCACGCGCGTCTGACAACCCCTCGGCTCCGCCCGCTAGGTTGGACGACGTGAGCATCGACACGCTTCGTCCCTGGCTTGCCTCCTACGCGTCAGGGGTGCCGCACGACATCGAAACGATGACGGGGTCCCTGCCGGACCTGGTTGAGCAGTCGGCACGGCGCTTCCCGAAGGCGGTCGCGCTCGAGTTCTTCACGCGGGAGACCACGTACGCCCAGCTGGAGGAGCAGATCGCCCGTGCAGCGAACGGGCTGCGCAAGCTCGGCGTGACGAAGGGCGATCGGGTGGCGCTGGTGCTGCCGAACTGTCCGCAGCACGTCGTGGCGTTCTACGCGGTGCTGCGGCTCGGCGGCATCGTCGTGGAGCACAACCCGCTGTACACACCGCGGGAGCTGCGGCACCAGTTCGAGGACCACGGCGCGAAGGTCGCGATCGCGTGGGACAAGTCGGTGGCGACGCTGCAGGACTTCCCGAAGGACGTCGCGCTGGACGCGATCGTCTCGGTGGACCTCACCCGGGCGATGCCGCGCAGCACGCGCCTGGCACTGTCGCTGCCGGTGGCGAAGGCCCGCGAGTCCCGCGCGAAGCTCACGACCTCGGTGTCCGGAACCACGCGGTGGGACGACCTGGTGTCGGCCCGGAAGCTGTCGAAGCGGCACCCGCGGCCGGAGACCGACGACGTCGCGCTCATCCAGTACACCTCCGGCACGACCGGCACCCCGAAGGGCGCGGTCCTGACGCACCGGAACCTGCTGGCGAACGCCGCGCAGGCCCGGGCCTGGATCCCCCAGATCAGCGCGGGTGACGGCAGCGTCGTGCACGCCGTCCTGCCGATGTTCCACGCGTACGGCCTGACACTGTGCCTCACGTTCGCGATGAGCATCGCCGGGAGGCTCGTCCTGTTCCCGGCGTTCGACCCTGCGTTGGTCCTCAAGGCGATCAAGAAGCGTCCGCCGACGTTCCTGCCGGCCGTACCGCCGATCTACGCCCGGCTGCAGCACGCCGCCGACTCGGCGAAGGTGTCGCTGGCGGGCATCGACATCGGCATCTCCGGCGCGATGCCGCTGTCGCAGGACGTCATCGAGCCCTGGGAGGCCCGCACCGGCGGCTTCCTGGTGGAGGGCTACGGCCTGTCCGAGTGCTCTCCCGTGCTGATGGCGAACCCGGTGTCGGACGCCCGTCGCCTCGGTGCGATCGGCCTGCCGCTGCCGTCGACCGAGTGCCGGGTGGTGGACCCCGACGACGAGTCCCGGGTGCTCGGCACCGACGAGTCCGGTGAGCTGCAGGTCCGCGGCCCGCAGGTCTTCGGCGGCTACTGGGGCAAGGCCGAGGCCACCGACGAGGTCTTCACCTCCGACGGCTGGTTCCGGACGGGCGACATCGTTGCGATCGACGCGGACGGGTTCGTGCGCATCGTCGACCGGCTCAAGGAGCTCATCATCACTGGCGGGTTCAACGTCGCGCCCTCCGAGGTGGAGGACACGCTGCTCAAGCACCCCAGCGTCAAGGAGGTCGCGGTCGTCGGCATCACGCAGGGCGGCAACGAGCAGGTCGTCGCCGCCGTGATCCCCACCGACCCAGCGGCGTTCGACCCGGAGGCGCTCCGGGCGTGGTCCCGCGATCACCTGGCCGCGTACAAGGTGCCGCGTCGCGTGGTGGTCGTCGAGGACCTCCCCCGTTCGATGATCGGCAAGGTCCTGCGCCGCAAGGTGCGCAACGCCATCCTGCACGACTAGCGACGGCTGACGAGCGACGAGCGACGGCAGCCCGCTCCTACTTGCTGCTGATCCGCGTGTACTTGTTCACCGCCCACGGCACGAACACCGCGAGCATCACCGCGATCCCGATCAACACCGTCGTGATCGGGTGCTGCATGGTCCAGATGTCCGGCACCGGCGCCGACCCGGCGTTGCCGAACAGCTCGCGCGCTGCCTGCACGAGCGAGGAGACCGGGTTCCACTCCGCGAACACCCGGAGCACGAGCGGCATCGTCTCGCTGGGTACGAAGGCGTTGGAGATGAACGTGAGCGGGAACAGGATCATGAACGAGGCGTTGTTGATCACCTCGGGCGTCTTGACGCTCATGCCGAGCAGGGCCATCACCCAGCTGAACGCGTAGCTGAACAGCAGGAGCAGTGCGAGCCCGCCGACGAACTCCACCGGTGACGATCCCACCCGCCAGCCGACCGCCAGCCCGGTGACCATCATGATCACCATCGAGATGCCGTTGAGCACGAGGTCGGAGTTCGTCCGTCCGACGAGCACGGCCGAGGCCGACATCGGCAGGGTCCGGAACCGGTCGATGAGTCCTTCCTTGAGGTCCTGCGCCATCGCCGACCCGGAGAACGTGGCGCCGAAGACGACGGTCTGCGCGAAGATCCCCGCCATCAGGAACTGCGTGTAGTCGGTCCCCTGCACGCTGATCGCGCCGCCGTAGACCTGACTGAAC
Source organism: Curtobacterium sp. MCBD17_030 (assembly GCF_003224255.1). Taxonomy (NCBI): domain Bacteria; kingdom Bacillati; phylum Actinomycetota; class Actinomycetes; order Micrococcales; family Microbacteriaceae; genus Curtobacterium; species Curtobacterium sp. MCBD17_030. The sequence continues at coordinate 8,290 of NZ_QKLI01000005.1, forward strand.
AGCAGGACGAACATGATCGGCTGCAGCACGGCGAACACGAGCATGTCCGGCGACCGCTTGATCTTGATCAGGTTCCGCTTCGTCACCGTCCAGCCGTCCTCGAACCAGACGGCGAGCGGGGCGGTGACGACGACGGGCAACTGCCGCCCGAGTGCGCTGCCGGTGCCGGTCGTGGTGGTGGTCATGGCACCAGCTCCTGTCGGGAGGCCCGCTCCCCGCCCGACGGACCGGTCCCCGCCGTCGCGTCCATGCGTCCACCCCCACCGCCGTCCTGGTCGTCCGTCGCGGCGTGACCGGTGAGCCGGAGGAACACGTCGTCCAGCGTCGGGCGGCGCATCCCGGCGTCGTGCAGCGCGATGCCGGCGGCGCCGAGGTCGGTGAGGACCCGTTGCAGCGCCGCGGGCCCGGCGTCGACGGTGACGGCCCGGGTGCGACCATCGCCGCTCGTCTCGACCTCCCCGCTGCCGTGCCGCCGGAGGACGGTGGCGGTGGCGTCCCCGTCGGCGGCGTCCACGAGGGTGACGACGACGCGGTGTCCGCCGACCTGGGCCTTGAGCTCGTCCGAGGTGCCTTCGGCGATGACCCGGCCGTCGTCGATGACGGCGATGTCGTCGGCCAACTGGTCGGCCTCCTCGAGGTACTGCGTGGTGAGGAGCACCGTGGCTCCGTCGGCGACGAGGTCCTCGATGATGCCCCAGAGCGCGAGCCGGCTGCGCGGGTCGAGGCCCGTCGTCGGCTCGTCCAGGAACAGCACGCGCGGGTTCATCACGAGCGCCCCGGCGAGGTCGATCCGACGGCGCATGCCGCCGGAGAACCCCTTGACGGGGCGGTCGCCCGCTTCGGAGAGCCCGAACACCTCGATGAGCTCGCGTGCCCGGTCGCGCGCTGCCCGACGGCCCAGGTGGTAGAGCCGCCCGATCATCTCGAGGTTCTCGAACCCGGTGAGGTCCTCGTCGACGGCGGCGTACTGCCCGGAGACGCCGATCGCACGGCGGGTGCCCTGCCGGTCGGCGACGACGTCCATGCCGGCGACGGACGCTGACCCGGCGTCCGGTTCGACGAGGGTCGTGAGGACCTTCACGGTGGTGGTCTTCCCGGCCCCGTTCGGTCCGAGCAGTGCGGTGACGGTGCCCTCGGGCACCGAGAGGTCGAGGCCCGCCAGTGCGTGCACGGGCCCCGACTTGGATCGGTAGGTCTTGGTGAGGCCGGAGGCCTCGATGATGGCCATGTCGCTCCTTCGTGACCGGCTGCGTCCCTCGGGGCCGACCGGACACGCGGACCGGTCGACCGGACGGCGGGAGCGACGGACGTCACTCAGACGTCGAAGCCACCACCGAAGTCGCTGGAGCCCTGGTCGAACCCGCCGTCGGACATGCCGCCGAAGTCGGAACCACCGTCGCCCCAGGAGGCGTTGTCGTACCCGCCGCCGTCGGCCGCACCGCCGTCGCCGGATCCGTCACCAGTGTCCCCCGAACCGCCGTCATCCGCACCACTCGCATCGGTTCCACCGTCGAACGACCCGGGGTCCGGGAGGAAGGCGCTCATCAGGGCGGAACCGATCACGTAGCCACCGACGGTGCCGAGCAGCGAGGCGCCGAGCATGCTGCCGAAGCCCGGGCCCTGCCGTCCGCCGAAGCCACCGCCCATGCCCCCGCCACCGATGCCGCCGAGCGAGCGCTCCATGTACCCGGGCTGCCGGAGCTCGGACCGGGTCGCACTCTGGGCGAGCGAGCGAGGATCGTCGCCACGTGGGGCCTCGCCGGCCGGAGCCGTGCGGGTGAACTCGTCGTAGACCATCCGGCGCTGCTCGGGCGTCAGGGTGGCGAACGCCTCGGCGTGCACCTCCTCTATCCGCTCCGGCGGCGCGGTCCGGAGCAGGTAGCGGTACCGCTCGACGGCCCGCTGGTCCTCGCCCCCGGGCTGCTGGCCGGGTCCTGACCGGTCGGGTGCACCGTACGGCGTGGCTGCACCGTACGGCGCGGCCGGCGCCTGCTGGTACGACTGCTGGCCGTACTGGTAGCCCGGCTGCGGTGCACCACCGGTCCCGCGTCGTGGCTGCTCCGGACGCTCCTCGCGGCCGAGCAGACGGTCGAGGAATCCCATGGTGTGCTCCTTCGTCGCGGGCACCGTGCCCGCTGGCGCCCACGCTAGGCACCGTCGGCCGGGTCTGACTGTGCGTGCGCTCAGAAGCCGCCGTGCGCCTCCCGTCCGGGAGGCCCGTCCACCGTCAGGACGTCGGCCCGGCCCCGGTGATCGCCGCGGTCCAGACCGCGAACAGCTCGTCGGCCGCGCCGGGGTGCGCCGCCAGGAACGGCACACCGGCGGGCGGGAAGTCCTGCACCGGCCCGTCGAGGGTCAGCACCACCCCGCCGGCTTCGTGCACGAGGAGCACGGCGGCACCGTGGTCGATCGGGTCGAACGCCGGCATGCACGCCCCGATCCCCCGGCCGGCGGCCACCTGGGCGATCGTCAGGGTGCCCGAGCCGGGGACGCGCACGGAGCAGGACCGGGCGGCGAGCGCGTCGACGAACACGCCGAAGCCGGGCCACGGGTGGGCACCGTCGAGCTCGGTCCCGACCACGGCGCCGGCGAGGGCGCGCGGTGCGTCGTCGAGGCGCAGCACCCGGTCGCGTTCGGTCGCTCCTCGGCCGCGGCGGGCCTCCAGGACCTCGCCGCGCCAGGGGTCCGCGACGACGCCGACCAGGGGGCGCCCGGACCGGGTCAGGCACAGCGAGGTGCTCGTCCACGGCACGCCGTTCGCCAGGTTCCGGCTGCCGTCGACGGGGTCCAGGTACCACCGGTGCTTGTCCCCGGGGGCGACGCCGTACTCCTCGCCGACGAAGCCGTGCTCGGGGAACGCCGCCCGGACGCGACCGCGGACGTGCTGCTCGATCGACCGGTCCAGCGCCGCGACCTGCCCTTCGGTGTCGCCGGTGTCCGGGTCGACGCGGTGTTCGCGGGTGAAGGCGATGACCTCGTGCGCGATCCGGTGTGCCAGGGTCTGGGCGCGGCCGGCGATCTCGGCTTCACCGGGCTCCCGGGCCGGCCGCGACCAGCCGTCCCGCTCCGCGGCGGCCAGGACGGCGTGCACCGTGGCGACGTCCTGGGTGAGGACCAGGTCCGCGCCGAGCCGGGTCGCCCAGCGCGTCGGCTCCGGGTCGTCGACGGTCCACACCGCGACGCACAGCCCGAGGGCGTGTGCCGCGCGGACGGTGGCGGGCGTGAGGAAGGCGACGTCGAGGTCGAGTGTCGAGGGCCCGAGCTCCTGCACCTCGGCGGCCGTCGGTGCTCGGAGGGTGTCCCAGGGCATCCAGACGTCGGCCTCGGGCAGCAGCGCCCGGACGGCCCGCATCGCAGCCAGCGTCCCGCGCCAGGCCACCCGCACGGCGTCGTCCACGCCGGTGCCGGCTCCCGCCACGGTGCGCACCGCGGCGTCGGCGTCAGCCGGGTCCGCGAGCCCGATCACCAGGGCGGCGGAGCACCCCTCGAGGCGCTCGAGCACGGCGTCGAGGCGTGGGATGCGGTCGAGCCCGTTGCCCAGCCGGGCGACGTCGCACCACGGCGTCGCGGAGACGCGGCGGCCGTCGCCCCACATCCGGCCGAGGGTCTCGTCGTGCAGCAGCACGGCGACCCCGTCGGCGGTGACCCGGACGTCGACCGCGACGACGTCGGCACCCAGGGCCTCGGCGACGGCGACGGCCGGCAGCGTGTTCTCACGGCGGACACCCGGGGCCCCACGCGAGGCGACGATCCGAGGCGGACGGAGGCCGGGCTTCCCGGTCGTCATCGGTGCCGGGGTCTCGAGCGTCGTCACCGTCCCATCGTGGGAGCGCGGCCCGAACACCACGTGACGCGTCGGTGAACAACCGGGGGCCACGCGGCCGGTGGCCACGCGGCCGGGGCCTGAGAGGATGGTGCCGTGGAGACTCGTACCTGGGGTTGGCTCGCGGCGGTCGTCGACGTCGTGCTCATCGTGGCGTTCGCCGTCATCGGACGCAGTTCGCACGGCGAGGCGTTCGCGCCACTCGGCCTGTGGACGACCGCGTACCCGTTCCTGGCGGGGTGGGCGATCGCGTACGTGACCTCCGGGGCGTGGTCGCGCCCGCTCGCGATCTGGCCGACCGGTGTCGTGGCGTGGATCCTGACGGTGTTCGTCGGGATGGCGATCCGGGTCGCGACCGGGCAGGGCGTGGTCGACGGCAACCCGCTGCCGATCTCGTTCCTCGTCGTGGCCACCGTCGTCCTCGGGGTGTTCCTGGTCGGCTGGCGGCTCCTCACCCGACTCGTGGTGCGCCTCCGGTCGGGCAGGCGTCCGGCGGGCGGCGACGCGCGGGCTGCCGGCTAGAAGAGGCCGCCCCGCGGACCCTCGTCCGGGCCGTCGAACCCGCGGAACATGTCCGACACCAGCGCGGCGATCTGCGGTTCGACGAGACGCTCGACGGCCTCGGCGATGCGCTCCCGGTGGTCCAGCAGCGCCAGGCACACGGCCGTACCGGTCGACCGGGCGCACTCGTCGGACAGCTCGATCTCGTGGCGGAGTGCGGCCTTCGCCTCGTCCGACAGCGGCTCGCGCGGCTCCTGTTCGCTCGCCCCGGTGCCCGCCAGCTCCCCGAGGGTGAACAGGAACGGCTCGCCCGGCTCGGGCTGCGGGTCCACGTCCAGGCCCTGGAACTCCGGCGACAACCCCTCGGCGGGCTGGTACCCCGAGCGTCGCTTGCGTGCTGCGGCCCGCTCGAGTTCACGCTGCAGCAGCGGCAGGTTCTTCGCCGTGTGGTCGTCGACCGCGTCCTCGACGATGGCGGACATCCGACCGATCAGCGCGTGCTGCACCGGGTGCGGAACGTCCGGCCCGAATCCCGCTGCGGCGGCGATCGGCGAGCCCGTGCAGCGTCGGCAGATGCGGGTGCGTGGACGGGCCGTCCCGATCTGCCACCGGGGCAGCCAGCGCAGCCAGACGTCGACGGCGTTCCGCACGCGTCCGTCGATGCCGTCCATCCTGCAAGCGTAGGCGGCGCGCCCGGGATCCGCCCCGAGGCGCGACGGGAGGCCCGGCGCACGACCGTCAGACCGGCTCGGTCACGAAGTCGATCAGCTCCTCGACCCGACCGAGCAGCTGCGGCTCGAGGTCGGCGAACGTCCGCACCTGCCCGAGGATCCGCTGCCACGCCCGGGCGATGTCGGCCTGCTCGGCGTGCGGCCACCCGAGCGCCTGGCAGATGCCGGCCTTCCACTCGATCGACCGTGGGATCGTCGGCCAGGCCTGCAGTCCGACACGTGCCGGCTTCACCGACTGCCAGACGTCGACGAACGGGTGTCCGACGACGAGCACGTGTGCGCCCCACTTCCCGCGCATCACGGCGTCGGCGAAACGGGACTCCTTCGAGCCCGGCACGAGGTGGTCCACGAGGACGCCGACCCGGCGCTCCCGGGTCGGGCGGAAGTCGTCCAGCACGTCAGCCAGGTTGTCCACGCCGGACAGCTCCTCGACGACGACCCCCTCGACCCGGAGATCGGCGCCCCACACCTTCTCGACGAGTTCGGCGTCGTGCTTGCCCTCGACCATGATCCGGCTCGGCAGGGCCACCCGGGCGCGCTGCTGCTCGACGGCGAACGACCCGGACGCGGTGCGGAGGCGACCACCGTCGGAGGCGTGCCGGACCGCCGGGGCCGCTCCGGGCCTCCCGGCCGCGGCGGTGCCGGCGGTGGCGGTGGAACGAGCCGGCGGCGCGGCCGCGGCGGACCGACCGACGGGTGCCTGCGGGCGCGTCAGGGTGACCAGTTCACCCTCGAGCAGGAACTGACCGACGAAGGGGAAGGCGCGGACCCGACCCTTCCAGTCCTCGAGCGAGACGTTGCCGGCCTCGAGGCCGACCACGGCGCCGGCCCACCCGGAGTCGGGGTCCTCGAGCACCATGTCGCGCTCGAGCGGCACCTGCCGCACCTTCTGCACACCCCGCGAGCGCCAGTCGCCCGAGAGCACGTCACTGCCGTACCGGTCCTCGTCCACCCGCACGAGCGTACTGTCGACTGGCGTCCGGACAACGTCGACCGGCCGTTCCCCGATCATCCCGACGGAAGGCACACCCGTGCGTGCAACAGTCATCCACGCTCCCCGCGACATCCGTGTCGAGGAGCGTGACGCCCCCACGATCCTCACCCCGTCCGATGCCGTCGTGCGCGTCGTCGCCGCGTGCGTCTGCGGCTCGGACCTCTGGCCCTACCGGGGTGTCCGCGACACGAAGGAACCGCGGGCGATCGGTCACGAGTTCGTCGGCGTCGTCGACCAGGTCGGCGACGACGTGACCGACCTGCGCGTCGGCGACTTCGTCATCGCACCGTTCACGACCAACGACGGCACCTGCCAGGCCTGCGCGCACGGCATGACGAGCGGCTGCGACCACGGCTCCACGTTCGGTGTCACGCCGGACGCCTACGGCCACCCGCTGGGCGGCGCCCAGGCCGAGTACATCCGTGTGCCGGACGCCGCCGCCAGCCTCGTCGTCGTGCCCGGGCCGGTCGACGAGGACCTCGTGCCGTCGCTCCTGACCCTGTCCGACGTGTTCTCCACCGGGCACCACGCCGCGGTCTCGGCCGGCGTCGGCCCGGGCAAGACCGTCGTCGTGGTCGGCGACGGTGCGGTCGGGCTGTCGGCGGTCCTCGCGGCGAAGCGTCTCGGCGCCGACCGGATCATCGCGATGAGCCGGCACGCGGACCGGCAGGCGCTGGCACGCGACTTCGGCGCGAGCGACATCGTCGAGACCCGCGGCGACGAGGGCGTCCAGGCTGTGCGGGACCTGCTGGACGGCGACCTCGCCGACTGCGCGCTCGAGGCCGTCGGCACCGCGGAGAGCATGGACCAGGCTCTGCGGGTCGTCCGTCCCGGCGGTGCGGTGGGCTACGTCGGCGTGCCGGCCGGTGACCCCGAGCTGCCGATGCCGTTCCTGTTCGCGAAGAACATCACGGTCGGCGGCGGCATGGCCCCGGCACGCGCGTACATCGAGGAGTTGTTGCCCGACGTGCTGTCGCGGACCATCGACCCGGGCAAGGTGTTCGATCTCGAACTGCCCCTGGACCAGGCTCCCGAGGCCTACGCCGCGATGGACGAGCGCCGGGCGATCAAGGTGCTGCTGCGCCCGTAGCTCCTCAGGGAAGGTCAGCGGACTGCGAGGACCCGGTGCGGGGACGCCGCCTCGGCACGCCAGCCCGGCGGCAGGGCGGCCGTGAGCTCGGGGACGGTGAAGCTCCGGCGGATGGAGCGGAGACCGTCCTCGCGGATGAACGTGCCTGCCGAGACGAACGGCGCCCCGATCGCGTACAGCCGGTAGGCGGACACCGAACGCCGGATGTCGGAGTGCACACTGCGGGTGACGGCCAGCTCCCCGGAGTCCCGGAGGAACGCCGCCCGCTCGGCGTCGTCGAGGTGGTGCAGCACGTGGTTCGACACGACGACGTCGAACCGCTCGCCCGCCGCGACCAGGTCGGCGCTCGACTCCGTGCGGAACGTCACCCCGGCCGTCGTCCGTCGCTCCGCCGCCGCGATCGCCCGCGGGTCCGGGTCCACCCCGACGACCTCGAGGTCGAAGCCGTCCCCCCGCGCCCACCGGAGCAGTGACCGGGCGAGGTCACCGCCACCGCAGCCGAGGTCGAGCACGCGGGCCCGACCGGTCGCCGGCAGCGCCGGGGCGACGTGGGTCCGCCAGACCGACCGCCAGCCGGACACCGCGGCGTTCACCAGGGCGAAGCGGCGGAAGGTCCGGTCGAGCATCGCCGGGTCGCAGTCCGGGTCGTCCATCAACTCGCGCAGGTCGACCGCGCGGGTGGAGAGGTCGACGGGTTCGGTCACGCCCCCACCCCGACCGGGGCGACAGCGTTGGCCGCGTCGACCACTGCGGGCGCACCGCTGGCGTCCGCCGCGGCGACTGCGCTCCCGACCACGGTCAGCGACGCCGCCTCGACGGTCAGCCCCGGCCCGAAGGCCAGCGCGACGACGGGCGTACCGTCCGCGGGACGTGCCTCGAGGGCCTCCCGGAGGACGAACAGCACCGTCGCACTCGACATGTTGCCGTGGTCGCGGAGGACCGCGCGGCTCGCAGTCAACGCGCTGTCCGGCAGGTGCAGGGCGTCCTGGGTGCGGTCCAGGATGGCCCGCCCGCCGGGATGCACGGCCCAGACCGGCACGTCGTCCGGGGTCCATCCGCGGGGACCGAGGAGCGGGGCGACCGCCTCGGCCGCGTGCACGCCGATCAGCTTCGGGACCTCGGTGCTCAGCACCATCTCGAAGCCCTCGTCACCGATGTTCCACGCCATCTCGCTCGCACCCTCGGGCAGGACCATGGTGGTGAAGGCGTCGAGACGGAGGCCCGGGCCGTCCGCCGTGACGACGGCCGCCGCGGCTCCGTCGCCGAAGACGCTGTTCGCGACGATCTGGTCCGGGTCCTCTGAGTGACGGACGTGCAACGTGCAGAGCTCAGCGCAGACGACGAGGACGACCGCCGTCGGGTCCGCGCCGACGAACGCGTCGGCGATGCGGAGGGCGGGGAACGCGGCGAAGCACCCCATGAACCCGACGTGCTGCCGGAAGACGTTGCGCGGCAACCCGAGTTCCTCGACGATCGCCAGGTCCGGCCCGGGCTGCGTGAAGCCGGTGCAGGACACGGTCACGACGTGCGTGACGGTCGCCGGGTCGACCGCGGCACGCTCGAGGGCGTCACGAGCGGCGCCGACGAAGAGCGGCGGAGCGAGCTCGCGGAAGCGGTCGTTCCGTGTCCCGGTGCTCGGCGAGCTGAGGATCCCGTCGGCGTCACGGAAAGCACCGGGCGCGGCCGTCGCGTCGAGCTCCGGCAGGACGCTGTGGCGGTGCTCCACCTCGGAGGCGTTGAAGGCCGCGGGAACGAGCCGCGAGGCAAGCCTCCCGAGGCCGGGCTGGGCGGCGAACAGGTCACGGACCGACGCCTGCCCGAGGGTGGTCCGCGGGACGGCGGTACCGATGGCTCGGATCGTTGCTGACACGCTCCATCCTGTCACCGGATCGCTGACGTGTCCCCAGGATGGTGGAACGCCGCAGACGGGAGGCCCGTGGCGGATCCGCCACGGGCCTCCCGTCTGCTGCGGGTCGCGCTCCCGCCGGTGCTACTGCTGCTGCGCGCGCTCCAGGACGAGCTCGCGCACACGAGCTGCGTCGGCTTGGCCCTTCATCGCCTTCATCACGGAGCCGATGATCGCCCCGGCGGCCTGCACCTTGCCGTCGCGGATCTTCTGCAGCACGTCCGGCTGCCCGGCCAGTGCCTCGTCGACCGCGGCGGTGAGGGCGGAGTCGTCGGAGACGACCTGCAGCCCACGGGACTCGACGACCTGCGCCGGCGAGCCCTCCCCAGCGATGACGCCCTCGAGGACCTGGCGTGCGAGACGGTCGGTCAGGTCACCGGACTCCACCAGCGCGATGACCTCGGCCACGTGCTGCGGCGACACCAGGTCGCCGGGAGCGGCGTCCTGCGCGTTCGCGACACGGCTGATCTCACCGGTCCACCACTTGCGGGCGGCCTGCGGACCGGCACCGGCGTCGACGGTCGCCTGGACCTCGTCGAGGAGGCCGCCGTTGACGACGTCCTGGAACTCGAGGTCCGCGAAGCCCCACTCGCCCTTCAGGCGACGACGTCGGGCCACCGGTGCCTCGGGCAGACCCGCGCGGAGCTCTTCGATCAGTGTCGGGTCGGGCACGACGGGCAGCAGGTCCGGCTCCGGGAAGTAGCGGTAGTCGTCGGCGTCCGACTTGGGACGGCCGGCCGAGGTGCGACCGGTGTCCTCGTGCCAGTGCCGGGTCTCTTGCGTGATGGTGCCGCCGGCCGCGAGGATCGCCGCCTGCCGCTGGATCTCGTAGCGGATGGCACGCTCGACTGCGCGGAAGGAGTTGACGTTCTTCGTCTCGGTGCGGGTCCCGAGCTTCTCCTGGCCCCACGGGCGCAGCGAGATGTTCGCGTCGCAGCGCAGGTTGCCGCGCTCCATGCGGGCCTCGGAGACGCCGAGCGCACGGACGAGGTCACGGATGACCTGCACGTACGCGGCGCCGAGCTCGGGGGCGCGCTCCTTGGCACCGACGATCGGCTTCGTCACGATCTCGACCAGCGGGACACCCGCGCGGTTGTAGTCGACGAGCGAGTACTCGGCGCCCTGGATGCGGCCCGTGGCACCACCGACGTGGGTCAGCTTGCCCGCGTCCTCTTCCATGTGGGCGCGCTCGATCGGCACCTGGAAGATCGTGCCGTCGGCGAGTTCGACCTCGACCTCGCCCTCGAAGGCGATCGGCTCGTCGAACTGCGAGATCTGGTAGTTCTTCGGGTTGTCCGGGTAGAAGTAGTTCTTCCGTGCGAACCGCGAGCTCTCGGCGATCGAGCAGCCGAGCGCGAGCCCGAGCTGGATCGAGTAGCGAACGGCCTGCTCGTTGACGACCGGCAGGGACCCGGGCAGCCCGAGGTCGACCGGTGTCACGTTCGTGTTCGGTTCGCCACCGAAGAAGTTCGGCGCGTCCGAGAACATCTTCGTGGCCGTCGCGAGTTCGACGTGCACCTCGAAGCCGAGGACCGGCTCGAACCGCTCGAGCGCCTCGTCGAAGTCCATGAGTGCGTCCTTGGCCATCAGATGACACCTTCCTCTGCGGCGGACTGCTGCGTGGCGTCCAGGTTCGGGATCCGGGAGATGAGCGGGGCACCCCACTGCTGCTCGAGCAGACGCTCCAGCGCGGCACCGACCCGGTAGAGCCGGGCGTCCTCGCGCTGCGGGGCCATCAGCTGCACGCCGGTCGGCAGCGAGTCCTCGGGCGCCAGACCGTTCGGGATGCTCATGCCGGGGACGCCCGCCAGGTTCGCGGGGATCGTGGTGAGGTCGTTGAGGTACATCGCGAGCGGGTCATCGATGCGCTCCCCGATCTTGAACGCCGTCGTCGGAGCCGACGGGCTGATCAGCAGGTCGACCTGCTCGAACGCTGCGGTGAAGTCACGTTGGACGAGCGTGCGGACCTTCTGCGCACTGCCGTAGTAGGCGTCGTAGTACCCGGCGCTCAGGGCGTACGTGCCGAGGATGATGCGGCGCTTGACCTCGGGCCCGAAGCCGGCTTCACGCGTTGCGGCCATGACGTCCTCGACCGTGGCGCCGCCCTCGGGCGTGACGCGCAGGCCGAAGCGGACCGAGTCGAACTTCGCGAGGTTCGAGGACGCCTCCGCCGGGAGGATCAGGTAGTAGGCGCTGATCGCGTAGGCGAACGACGGCGCATCGATCTCGACGACGACGGCACCGGCCGACTCGAGCAGCGCGACGGTCTCCTGGAAGCGCTGCGTGACGCCGGCCTGGAAGCCGTCACCACCGGCGAGTTCCTTGACGACGCCGATGCGGACGCCCTTGAGCGAGTCGGCCTGCAGACCGTCGCGTGCGGCGGCGGCGAACGAGGGCCACTCCTGCCGCAGCGAGGTGGAGTCCTTCGGGTCGTGCCCGCCGATGACGTCGTGCAGCAGTGCGGCGTCGAGCACGGTGCGGGACACCGGCCCGATCTGGTCGAGGCTCGACGCCAACGCGATCGCACCGTAACGGCTGACACCACCGTAGGTCGGCTTCACACCGACGGTGCCCGTGACGGCGCCGGGCTGACGGATCGACCCACCGGTGTCGGAGCCCAGGGCGAGCGGGGCTTCGTGCGCGGCCACCGCTGCCGCCGAGCCGCCGCCGGACCCGCCGGGGATCCGGTCCAGGTCCCACGGGTTGTGGGTCGGGCCGTACGCCGAGAACTCGGTCGACGAGCCCATCGCGAACTCGTCCATGTTCGTCTTGCCGAGCGGCACCAGGCCGGCACGGCGGAGCTTGGCGACCGGGGTGGCGTCGTACGGCGGCACCCAGCCCTCGAGGATCTTCGAGCCCGAGGTGGTCGGCATGTCCTGCGTGCACAGGACGTCCTTGACGGCGATCGGCACACCGGCGAGCGGACCGAGGTCGTCCCCGGCCGCGCGGCGGGAGTCGATGGCCTTCGCGGCGGCGATCGCGTTCTGGTTGACGTGCAGGAACGCGTGCACGTCCCCGTCGACGGCGGCGATCCGGTCGAGGTGGGCCTGTGTGGCCTCGACGCTCGAGACGTCGCGGGCCACCAGGGCGTCGGCGAGCGCGGCAGCGCTCAGCGTGGTGATGTCGTGGGTCACTGTTCTTCCGCCTACTGTTCTTCGCCGAGGATCGCGGTCACCCGGAAGCGCTCGCCGTCCGAGTCGGGGGCGCCGGAGAGCGCCTGCTCCTGGGTCAGCGTCGCGCCGACCACGTCGGGGCGGGACACGTTCTCGAGCGGGACCGGGTGGCTCGTCGCGGGGACGTCCGGGGTCGCGACCTCGGTGACCTTCGCGACGCTGTCGACGATGAGTGACAGCTCCTCGGTCATCTTCTCGATCTCGTCGGGCGTGAGTGCGATACGTGCGAGGTTCGCCAGGTGTGCGACCTGCTCGCTCGTGATGTCAGGCATGGTGCTCCGTCGATCGGTTCGTGGAATGCGCACCAGTCTATTGGGCACGCCACGCGGGGGTCGGACGGCTGCGCACGGCCGACGCCGAGCGCTCGCCTGTGCAGGACTGGGTCAGCCGGCCGGAGGCGCAGCTGCACCACCGACCGCAGCCCCGCCGGTGACGGGAGCCTGCGCGGCCGGAGCCTGCGCCGCAGTGCCCGACGACGCCGGTGCCCGTGTGCCCGTGGTCCCCGTGCCCTGGGTCTGCGTGCCCTGGGTCTGTGTCCCCGCGGCCTGCTGCCCGGCCGCCTGCGTCCCCTGCTGCGCACCGGAGCCGGTCGACGGCGTCGCGGTCTTCGCCTTCGCGGTCGTCCCGATCATCGCCGGGTCCGGCGCTGGCAGCGCCCCGCCGCCGTACGCGCCGTCGAGGTAGGTCATCATCTGCTTGCCGACGCCGAACTTCGCGCTGTACCCGGTCGTGCCCTGCAGGAACGGCCAGTTCGCGAGGCGCACGTGGCCCTGCACGTTGCCGATCCAGGTGGCGTTCGTGTACTTCGTCGACGAGGTGATCAGCCAGTTCTGCTCGTCACCGTCGGTGGTGCCGGTCTTCGCGAACTTCGGCACCGTGTCGCCGGGGTTCGCACTGGCCGCCGTGCCCGACCCGCTCAGGACGCCCTGCAACGCGTAGTCGACCGTGCCGGCGACCTCGGCGCTGACCCCGCGGTTGCAGGTGGCCGGGGTCGGTCGGATGGTGCCGCCGCTGGCGGTCGTGACGGAGTCGATCGTGGTGGGCGTGCAGGCGACGCCGCCGTTGGCGAACCCGGCGTACGCCTCGGCCAGGTCGATGGGTGCCAGCGGGTTGGTGCCGAGCACGGAGGCGGGGTTCGAGTCCGGTGCGCTGCCGTCGGCCTGGTGGATGCCCATGCTCTCGGCGGTCTTCTGGATGCCGCAGAGGTCGAGTTGTTCCGCCATCGCGCCGAACGCGGTGTTGATCGACTCGACCGTGGCCGCGAGGACCGTCATCGAGGACGGCACCTGCTCGGCGTTGGCCACCATCCACGGTGCGCCACCGACGGGCGTGCACGAGTTGGTGAACTCGGCTTGCGGGAAGGTGTGCTCGGTCGTCGAGACGGACTGCGACAGGGTGTGCCCGTTCGCCAACCAGTCGGCGAGGGTGAAGACCTTGTAGGTCGACCCGGTCGGGAAGCCACCGGAACTGCCGATGGCCTGGTCGGCGTTGTAGTTGACCGCGGTGGCGCCGGCAGTGGGCGCGTCGGACTGTGTGTAGGCCGTGTTCTGCACCATCGACAGCACACGTCCCGTGCCGGGTTCGACCGTGACGTTCGTGCCACCGGCGTCGACGCCCGCCATCGTGGTCGGCACGTAGGACGACAGGGCGTTCTGGGACGTCGCCTGCAGGTCCAGGTCGAGGGACGTGTGGATCGACAGTCCCTTCGTGTCGAGGGTGGCGATCCGGTCCGAGGCCGTCTTGCCGAACGCCGGGTCGGCGAGCAGCTGCGAGCGCACCATGTCGCAGAAGTAGCCCGCGTCGTACTTCGTGGCGGCGGTCGAGCAGCCGTTGGCGGTCGCGGTGATCTCCGGTGCGATGGGGGTCGCGACGGCCTTCGCCAGTTCGTCCCGGGTGATGGCTCCGTGGGCGTGCATGCGGCGGAGGACGTAGTCGCGGCGGACCTTCGTCAGGGCGTACCCGTTCGCCGCCCCGTTCGTCTTGTCCGCCGGCTGGTCGATGCGCAGGTTCGAGGGGTTGTTGAGGATCGCCACCAGGGTCGCCGACTGCACGAGCGACAGGTCCTTCGCGTGCACGCCGAAGTAGTACTCGGCCCCCGCTTCGGCACCGTAGACACGACCGCCGAGCCCGACGATGTTCAGGTACCCGGTGAGGACCTGGTCCTTCGTGTACTTCTTGTCGACGGCGATCGCGTACCGGATCTCCTGCAGCTTGCGTGCCTTCGACTGACCGGCGACCTTCTCGTAGCAGGCATCCACCTTCTTCTTGGTGGAGGCCGCGTCCGTGCCGTTCAGCTGTTCGCACTGCTGCACGAGCACGTTCTTGACGTACTGCTGCGTGATGCTCGAGCCGCCCTGCACGCCCTGGTGGAGTGCGTCCGCGATGGTCGCGCGAAGGGTCCCGACCACGTCGATCCCGCCTTCGTCGTGGAAGCGCGGGTCCTCGGTGTCGATCGCCGCCTGCTTGAGCGTGTCGGCGATCTGGTCGGACGTGACGTTGACGCGGTTCTCGGCGTAGAAGGACGCGATCGGGACCTCGTGTCCGCCCTGCTTCGCGTAGACGGCGGACACCTGCTGCGGCGTCTGGATGTCCAGGTAGCTCGGCAGGTCCTCGAAGAACTCGGCCGCTCCGCTCGTGCCCTCCCCCGCGACCGCGACGGCCGGGGTGAGCGCGACCGCGACGAGCAGGCCGGCGAGGACCGACATGACGATGAACATCAGGAGGGCACCCGGCCACCGCACGATTCGCATGCCGAGCACGGTAAGGAGACGGGCTGGGTCCACTCTGGTGCGCGCGGTCGCGCGACTGCGCAGCCGCACAGGATGCTCTCGACCTCGCCTCCGCCACGTGCTCCGACCCGGCCTGGAGGCCCGGATCACCGGCCCTACATGTGTCCGGTCACGATCCGGTCACGTCTGACGGGCCTCCCGTCCGGCCTGCGGTGATCAGTACTCAGTCGCGCGGCTGGAGGTCCTGCGGACGGACGAGGTACATGTCCGGCGACGCCTGGACGACCCCGTCGTCCGGGGTGTCACCCGGCCCGTGCCCACTGCGGACCAGGTCGCCCCGTCCGACCGCGATGAGCGCCACGTCGTGCAGCGAGGCGGTGCCGGGCTTGAGGTAGTCGTTGTGCCCCCACGGCTGCCGGAAGACGTCACCGGCGTCCGCCGGGTCGCTCCCGCCGACGAGGTCGAGCGCCGCAGCACCGAACGCCGCGCGCCCCGGGTCGGTGCCGAAGAAGCCCGTGCCCGCGATGGGGTCCCAGTGCGCCCCGCCGACGTACACCTCGCCGCGCGGCACGCCGAGCTCGTCGACGGAGGTGACCGCGCTCCCCGGCGACCCGAGCATGGTGAGGCTGTCGACCCGGGTACGCCCGGAGGACAGCGCGATCAGCGCGGTGGTCGAGCCGTACGAGTGTGCGACGACGCCCAGGCGCGGCTGGTGGTCGTTGCGGACCGAACGGATGCCGTCGAGGGTGCGCACGAGCCGGTCGGCACCGAGGTGAGCCAGATCGAGCGACATGAAGTCCGAGATGCCGGGCGTGCGGTAGCCCATCCACGCGAGGACCGCGTTGCCCGGTCCGTCCGCCGGGGCGGCCACGGGTGCCAGGGTGGCCTGCTCCCGGAACACGTCCCCGGCCGTCGCGGTGAAGTCCACCATCTGGCCGTTGACGGAGAAGAAGATGCCGGGCACCACGACCGAGACGTCGCCCGCGGTGTCGAGGTCACCGACGGAGATCGCGCACCGGCCACTCCCCCGGGTGTCGAGGGTGACGAGGTACTTCCGCGGGTCGTCGGGGGCCTGCTCGAGTGACTCCCGCACCTGGCCGAGCATCGAGGCGAGCGCGGTCGGGGTGTCCGTGTCGGTGAGACCCGCAGCCAGGGCGGCCCGGTTCGCGACGTCCCGGACGGCGTACGGCACCCCGTCCAGGTTGCCGATCACGACGGGGGCGTCGTCCGTCAGGGACGTCCGTGACGCCGGCGACAGGGCACGCCACCAGTTCGCGACGAGGTTCGTGCTCGGCGGGTCGTCCATCGCGGTCGCGGTCACGCGGGAGTCGTCGTCGGCGGCTCGCAGCGTCACCGGCGCCGCCGCCTCGAGGGCGTCCAGCCAGCGCTGCCCGGAGGTTCCGGCGAGCGCGTCGACGGCCGGCTGCGTGCCCCGCTCGGGCCGTCCCGGTCCTGAGGTCCCCGCGGCGCCCGACGAGATGACGGCGGAAACGGGCACGGTCGGTGCCTCGACGACTCCCAGTGAGTGGATCGAGGCGGTCAGCAGCGCCGCGGCGATGAACAGCAAACGGGTCTCCCCCGGGAAGGCCGGCCTGTCGTTCCCCTGCAGACGACAGGTGATGCTCTGTCGAGTCTATGGAGATCCGGCCCTTCGGGGGTCATGCGGAGGGCGACTTGCCCCCCGTACTGGGGTCAATCCGGGGGCGCGTCGCGACAGCCGGATCCCGCACGGCCGTGCATCCGCCGCTACTGCGCTCCCGGCTCGGCGGCGGGCTCGTCGAGCTCCGTGGGTGCAGGGTCACCCAGGGCAGCCGGTCCCTCGCTCACCAGGAGGGCGAACTGCGCCGCGTCGATGATCCGCAACCCGAGCTGCTCCGCCTTCGTCAGCTTGGAGCCGGCGCCCGGGCCAGCGGCGACGAAGTCGGTCTTCTTGCTGACGCTCGACGCTGCCTTCCCCCCGGCGGCGATGATCGCCTCCTGCGCACCCTCGCGACTGAAGCCCTCGAGGGACCCGGTCGCGACGACCGTGATGCCGGCGAGCACACCACCTGCTTCGGTCGCCACTCCCGGCCCGGGGTGTCCGGGCGTCGTGAGCTGCACGCCCGCCGCCGTCCAGCGATCGATGATCTCGCGGTGCCAGTCGACCTCGAACCAGTCGAGCAGTGCGTCGGCGATGATCCCGCCGACGCCGTCGACCGCCGCCAGCTCGTCGCGCGAGGACGAGCGGATCGCGTCGAGCGACCCGAAGTGGTTCGCGAGCGCGCGGGCCGCGACGGGTCCGACGTGACGGATGTTCAGCCCGACGAGGATGCGCCACAGCGGCTTCGTCTTCGCGGCGTCGATGTTCGCGAGCATCTCGAACGCGTTCTTCGACGGGTACCGGCTGGGTTCGCCGGTGTAGTCCGCACCGCGGGCCTCCGGGTCGAACGGCGGGTCGGTCTTCTTCCGTGCCCGGCTGAACGGGGTCACGCGCTTCGGGGCGCCGCCGTCCTCGGTCTTCTCCATGCCCGTCTCGGCATCGCGGACGACGACCTCGATCGGCACGATGTCCTCCAGCGTCAGGTCGAACAGCCCCGCCTCGGTCACGAGTGGCGGGGTCTCGGGGAACACCGGCTGCGTGAGGGCGGCGGCGGCGACCTCGCCCAGGCCCTCGATGTCGAGCGACCCGCGGGAGGCGATGTGCTCGACCCGCCCACGCACCTGGGCGGGGCAGCTCTCGGCGTTCGGGCAACGGAGGTCGATGTCGCCCTCCTTCGCCGGGCGGAGCGGGGTGCCGCACTCCGGGCAGTTGGTCGGCATCACGAACTCGCGCTCGGTGCCGTCGCGCAGTTCGACGACCGGGCCGAGGACCTCGGGGATGACGTCGCCGGCCTTGCGGAGCACGACCGTGTCACCGATCAGGACGCCCTTCGCCTTCACCACCTGCTGGTTGTGCAGGGTGGCCTGCCGGACCACCGAGCCGGCGACCTCGGCGGGCTCCATCGCGGCGAACGGGGTGGCCCGACCGGTGCGGCCGACACTGACGACGATGTCGAGCAGCTTCGTGTGGACCTCCTCCGGCGGGTACTTGTAGGCGATCGCCCAGCGCGGGGCACGACTGGTCGACCCGAGTTCCTCGTGCAGCGCCAGATCGTCGACCTTGATGACGATGCCGTCGATCTGGTGCTCGACCGAGGACCGGCGTTCCCCGTAGTCCTTGACGAAGCCCAGGACGTCCTCCACCGAGTCGAACACGCGGTGGTGCGTGCCGGTCGGCAGCCCCCACTCGTGCAGCAGCTCGTAGACCTCGGACTGGGCGCGGACGTCGGTGTCGCGCTCGAGTTCGGCGACCGGCCAGGCACCGATGCCGTGCACGAGCATCCGGAGTCGGCGCAGGCGGTCCACCATGAGCTCGCGCTTCGCGGCGGACTTGCCCTCCTCCTTCTGGCGGAGGGACCCGGCGGCGGCGTTCCGCGGGTTGGCGAACACCCGCTCGCCGGCGTCGCGCTGTCGGGCGTTCAGCTCGTCGAACTGCGCGACCGGGAAGAAGATCTCGCCACGGACCTCCACCAGGGGCGGGTGACCGCTGCCGGCGAGCCGGTCCGGGATCGTGCCCATGGTCCGGACGTTGCCGGTCACGTCCTCGCCCACCACACCGTCACCGCGGGTGGCCGCCGAGACGAGGCGACCGTGCTCGTAGCGGAGGTTGATCGCGAGGCCGTCGATTTTCAGCTCGGACAGGAAGCGCACGCGCTCGGTGCCGGCGTCCCGCTGGACCTTGAGCGCCCAGTCGGTCAGTTCCTCCGGGCTGAACACGTTGTCCAGGCTCAGCATGCGCTCGGCGTGCTCCACCGGCGCGAACTGCGTCGTCTGCGCCTGCCCGCCGACGGTCTGCGTCGGGCTGTCCTCGGTCAGCAGTTCCGGGAAGCGCTGCTCGATCGCATCGAGTCGGCGCATCATCGTGTCGTACTCGGCATCGGCGACCGGCGAGCCGTTGCCCTCGTAGTACGCGTGCCGCAGTTCGTTGAGACGGAGGCGCAGCCGGTCGACCTCTCGAGCGGCCTGCGCGGCGTCGAGGCCCGCGGGGTCGATGGTCTCGAAGGTCGCGTCGGTGTCGCTCATGTGTCAGTTCTACCGTGCGCCACCGACCCCGGTCGCAGCGGCCTGAGGCACGTGCGAGGTCAGGCGCGTGCGCTCAGGTGGGGACGGGTGCCGCCGACACGGTGGTGTCGATCGTGCACTGCCCGAGCACGCGCGTGCCGACGTACACGACGGCTGTCTGTCCGGGCGCGACACCGGAGAGCGGCGCGTCCGGGACGATCACGAGCGCGCCGTCCTCGATCCGGGCCGTCGCGGGCTCCGGGTCGGCGTGCGCCCGGATCTGCACGTCGCAGCGGAACGGGGTGGACGGGTCCGCCGGTGCCGCGCCGGCCCAGGTGTACCGGGTGCCCGAGAGTGAGGCGACGTCGAGCGCCTCCTTCGGGCCGACGACGACGGTGTTGTCCTTCGGGCGGATCTTCAGCACGAAGCGGGGCTTGCCGTCCGCCGCCGGACGTCCGAGCGCCAGACCGCGGCGCTGCCCGACCGTGTAGCCGTGCGCGCCGTCGTGGCTGCCGACGACGGTGCCGTCGCGCTCGACGACGTCGCCGGTCTCGCTGCCCACGCGGTCGGCGAGCCACCCGCGGGTGTCACCGTCGGGGATGAAGCAGATGTCGTACGAGTCCGGCTTCTGCGCAACCGTCAGCCCGCGGGCGGCGGCCTCGGCCCGGACCTCGTCCTTCGACGGGGTGGCCCCGAGCGGGAACATGGCGTGGCGGAGCTGTTCGGCCGTCAGGACGCCGAGCACGTACGACTGGTCCTTGGCCCACGCCGCCGAGCGGTGCAGCTCCCGCGAGCCGTCCGGGCCGGTGACGATCGAGGCGTAGTGGCCCGTCGCGACGGCGTCGAACCCGAGGGCCAGTGCCTTCTCGAGCAGGGCCGCGAACTTGATCCGCTCGTTGCAGCGCATGCAGGGGTTCGGCGTGCGGCCAGCCTGGTACTCGGCCACGAAGTCGTCGACGACGTCCTCCTTGAACCGAGCCGAGAAGTCCCACACGTAGTACGGGATGCCGAGGGCCGCGGCGGCACGCTGGGCGTCCATCGAGTCCTCGATCGTGCAGCAGCCGCGGCTGCCGGTGCGCAGGGTGCCGGGCATCCGGCTGAGCGCCAGGTGCACCCCGACGACGTCGTGGCCGGCGTCCACCGCCCGGGCCGCGGCCACCGCCGAATCGACACCACCGCTCATCGCCGCCAGAACACGCATGCGTCCAGGGTAACTCCGACACGGCGTACCGTTGCTCGACGATGACGAGCACCACGAACGACGCCTTCGACCTCCGGGGCGTCCTGCTGTCCGGGTTCCTGCCCGCTGCGCTCTTCGCGATCGGCGAGGGCGCCATCATCCCGATCATCCCGATCGCGGCGGACTCCCTCGGGGCGACCCTGGCGGTCGCCGGGTTCGTCGCCTCGTTGATCCTGGTCGGCGAGCTCATCGGGGACGTCCCCTCGGGTGTCGTCGTGGCGAGGATCGGCGAACGCAACGCCATGATCGGCGCCGCGGTGGTCTCGGTCGTCGGGCTGCTGGTCTGCACCGTCGCCCCGAACCCCCTCGTCCTGGCCGTCGGCGTCTTCCTGGTGGGTCTGTCCACCGCCGTCTTCGCGCTGGCCCGGCACGCGTACATGACGACCGCGATCCCGTTGCGGATCCGGGCCCGGGCCCTGTCGAGCCTCGGCGGCGTCTTCCGCTTCGGCTACTTCGTCGGTCCGTTCCTGGCGGCCGGGGTCATCCACCTCACCGGCACGACCCAGAGCGCGTTCTGGGTGCACGTCGTCTGCTGCCTCGGCGCTGCCGTGGTGCTGCTCGTCATCCGCGACCCCGCGACGGGCGTGCGCGGCCTGCAGCGGCCGGCACGGGCCTCCCGGCCGACGGCGACCGACGCGGCGGCGACGACCGCCGGTACGACGCGACCGGGCGAGCTCGAGGGCGAACAGTTCGTCGAGGAGGAGTCCCACGGTCTCTTCCGGACCATCCGCGCGCACCACCGCGTGCTCGTGCGTCTCGGCAGCGGGGCGGCGCTGATCGGCGCTATGCGCGCCGGACGCCAGGTGATCCTGCCGCTCTGGGCGGTCAGCGTCGGCCTGGACGACTCCACCGCTGCTCTCGTCATCGGCATCGCCGGCGCCGTCGACTTCGCGCTCTTCTACACGAGCGGGCAGATCATGGACCGCTGGGGACGCCTGGCGAGCGCCCTGCCCTGCATGCTCGGCCTGAGCATCTGCTACTTCCTGCTGGCCTGGAGCGACCACCTCGACGCCCGTGTCGGCTGGTTCGTCGCGGTCGCGATGGCGATGTCACTGGCGAACGGCGTCGGCTCCGGGATCCTCATGACGCTCGGCGCGGACCTGGCACCCTCCGACCGGCCGGCGCCGTTCCTCGGGGCGTGGCGGTTCACCGGCGACCTCGGGTCCGCCGCGGCCCCGCTCGTGATCTCCGGCGTCACCGCGCTCGCGACGATCGCCGTCGCGAGCGGCGTGATGGGGGTGCTCGGCCTGGTCGGCGCGGGCATCCTGCTCCGGTACGTGCCGCGGTACCTGCCCCGCACGCTGCGCTGACCGGGGTCCGTCGCGCGGTCGCGCCCCAGCTCAGCCACCCGGCCCGCTGCGTACACTGGGTCGGCCAGCGGGAGTGGTGGAATTGGTAGACACGCAGGATTTAGGTTCCTGTGCTCCGGCATGAGGGTTCGAGTCCCTCCTTCCGCACCGAGTGTCCCCGAGGACGGTGCTCGAGGCCGCTCCGCACGTCACCCTCCCGACGGACGGCCCGGACACGCCTGCACGGTAGCCTCGGTCCGGCGGGTGCTCCACCCGCCCTCGCCCGCCGACCGGAAGAACCATGCACTCCGTCGCACTCGCCCTGATCCCCTGGCTGGATCCGCAGTACATCCTCGACCACTTCGGGGCGTTCGCCGTGCTCATCGTCTGCGCGATCATCTTCGCCGAGACCGGGCT
The DNA here is from genome assembly GCF_003224255.1 of Curtobacterium sp. MCBD17_030. Taxonomy (NCBI): domain Bacteria; kingdom Bacillati; phylum Actinomycetota; class Actinomycetes; order Micrococcales; family Microbacteriaceae; genus Curtobacterium; species Curtobacterium sp. MCBD17_030. The sequence continues at coordinate 30,263 of NZ_QKLI01000005.1, forward strand.
GCTGGTCGGCTTCATCTTCCCCGGCGACAGCCTGCTCGTCATCACGGGCCTGTTCGCCTTCGACCGCGACGGCCAGATCGGCGGGATCCCGATCTGGGTCGTCGCGCTGATGATCGGCGCAGCGGCGTTCCTCGGCGGCGAGCTCGGCTACTACATCGGCAAGAAGGCCGGTCCGCCGATCTTCGAGCGCAAGGACAGCGGTCTGTTCTCGAAGGCGAACGTCGACCGGACGAACGCGTTCTTCCACAGGTACGGCGCCCTCGCGGTGATCCTCGCGCGCTTCGTCCCCGTCGTCCGGACGTTCGCACCGATCGCGGCCGGTGTCGGCCGGATGAACTACAAGAAGTACTCGCTCTACAACGCGGTCGGAGCGGTCATCTGGGGCGTGGGCGTCACGTTCCTCGGCTACTTCCTCGGGTACATCCCGGCCGTGGCGTACCTCGTGCGCAACTACATCGACGTGATCCTGCTGGCGGCGGTCGTCGTCACCGTGGTCCCCGCCGCGATCACCTACTTCCGGAACGCCCGCAAGGCCAAGCAGCGCGAGCCCGAGCAGCCGTAGCCCGCAGCGCCCGCCCGGCGCGAGCGGGACCCGCACAACACGAACCGGCTCGAACCACGCAATCCCGTGGTTCGAGCCGGTTTCCGTAGTGCGCTGCCGATCGGCGCCAGCACCAGCGCCAGCGCCAGCGCCAGGCGCGCCTACGCCCGCGGCGTCTCGCCGTCGAACCACTCGCGGACGATCGGTGCGATGCCCCGGAAGGCCTTCGACCGGTGGCTCAGCGCGTTCTTCTCCGCCCGGGTCAGCTGCGCCGCCGAGCGGTCCGCGTCGTCCGGCTGGAACACCGGGTCGTAGCCGTGTCCGCCGTCCCCGATCGGCTCGGTGCGGACCTCGCCGTTCCAGACGGCCTCGAACACGTGCTCGACGCCGGAGGGCGTGACGAACGCGGCGGCGCAGACGAACGCCGCGGTGCGCTCGACCACACCGTCCAGGTTCTGCAGCAGCAGCGCGATGTTGTCGGCGTCCACCCGGGTGCCGGCGTACCGGGCGGAGTGGATGCCGGGTGCTCCGTCGAGCGCGTCGACCGCGATGCCGGAGTCGTCCGCCAGGGCCGGCAGTCCGGTGTGGGCGACCGCGGCCCGTGCCTTGATGAGCGCGTTCGCCGCGTAGGTGTCACCGTCCTCGACGGGTTCGGGCCCGTCGTAGGACGAGAGCGTCACGCCGTCACCCAGGGCCGAACCGAGGATCTCACGCAGTTCGACGACCTTGCCCTGGTTGTGCGTGGCCAGCACGACGGTCCGGGCGGTGCCGTCCGCCGTCGCCGCGGTCATGCCAGCCCCAGTGCCGTGCGCTGCACCGCGGCGAGCGACGCGTTCCCAGCCAGCCCGAGTTCGAGCAACGCGTCCAACTCCTGGCGGTCGAACGGCGCGTGCTCGGCGGTGCCCTGCACCTCGATGAACTTGCCCGACCCGGTCGTGACGATGTTCATGTCGGTGTCGGCGCGCGAGTCCTCTTCGTAGGCCAGGTCGAGCATCGGCACACCCCCGACGATGCCGACGGAGATCGCCTGCACGCTGTCGGTGAGCGGCGTCGCCTTCTTGCCGATGAAGCCACGCTCGCGACCCCACTCGATCGCGTCGACCATCGCCACGTAGGCGCCGGTGATCGACGCGGTGCGGGTGCCGCCGTCGGCCTGCAGCACGTCGCAGTCGAGCACGAGGGTGTTCTCGCCCAGCCCCTTCATGTCGACGACGGCGCGCAGCGAACGGCCGATCAGCCGGGAGATCTCGTGCGTGCGCCCGCCGACCTTGCCCTTGATCGACTCACGCTGCATGCGCTCGTTCGTGGACCGCGGGAGCATCGAGTACTCGGCGGTGACCCAGCCGGTGCCCTTGCCGGCCATCCAGCGTGGAACCCCGTTGGTGAACGAGGCGGTGCAGAGCACCCGGGTGTTGCCGAACGAGATGAGCGCGCTGCCCTCGGCCTGGGTGCTCCAGCCGCGTTCGATGGTGACGGGTCGGTGGTCGGTGGTGGTCCGGCCGTCGATGCGGACGGTGCCGTCGGTGGCGTTCATGGTGTTCCTCTCGGTCCGGCCTGGAGGCTCGGTGCGGGTGGTCCGGTCGTCGTGCGTCCGCCGGGCGGCGGCGTGGGGCATGGTCAGCGCAGGGTGCGCGGTAGCGTGATGGAGCCGGTCTCGAGGTGGCCGACGGTCGCGACCTCGGGGCCGAGGAACCGGCGGGCCAGGCGGACGAACCCGGCCTCGTCGGCACCGGTGGCCTCGAACGAGTACTCCGGCGGTTCGGTGCCGGTGCGTTCCAGACCGTGTTCGACCAGTCGGCGGTAGACGTCGTTCGCGGTCTCCTCGGCGCTCGAGACCAGCGTGACGTCCGGCCCCATGACGTACTGGATCGCGGCGGACATGAGCGGGTAGTGCGTGCAACCGAGGACCAGCGTGTCGACCCCGGCGGCCCGCACGGGTGCGAGGTAGCCCGCGGCGACCTCGCGGAGCCGGGCGGACGAGGTGTCCCCGGCCTCGACGAACTCGACGAAGCGGGGGCACGCGGCGGTGGTGAGGGTCACGTCCGCGGCCACCGCGAAGGCGTCCTCGTAGGCACGGGACGCGATGGTGCCGATGGTGCCGATGACCCCGATGCGGCCGGTGCGGGTCTGCTTGACGGCGGCCCGCGCGGCGGGCTGGATGACCTCGACGACGGGGATGCCGTACGCCTGCTCGTAGCGTTCACGGGCGTCGCGGAGGACGGCGGAACTCGCGGTGTTGCACGCGATGACGAGCGCCTTGACGCCCTGGTCGACGAGGTCGTCCATGACCTCGAGTGCGTAGCGGCGGACGTCGGCGATGGGCTTCGGGCCGTACGGCGAGTGCAGCGTGTCCCCGACGTAGCGGATGCTCTCGCGGGGCAGCTGGTCGATGATCGCCCGGGCCACCGTCAGCCCGCCGACGCCGCTGTCGAAGACTCCGATCGGTGCATCCGTCACGGTGACCAGCGTACCGACGCGCGCCGACCCTGCGGGCGTGCTCCGGGCCTCCAGTCCGACACGGACCGCCGGGGACGCTCTCCTGCCCCGAGCCGTGCGTTCCGGTACCGGTCGTGACTATCGTCGGAGGGGTGACCACCGCGCTCCTGACGGACCAGTACGAACTCACCATGGTCGACGCCGCCTTGAAGGACGGCACCGCCGATCGCCGCTGCGTCTTCGAGGTCTTCGCGAGACGACTGCCGGACGGGCGCCGGTACGGCGTCGCCGCGGGCCTCGGACGCTTCCTCACCCAGCTGACCGAGTTCCGGTTCGGCGACGAGGAGATCGGGTTCCTCCGGGACCGCCGCGTCATCGACGAGGGCACCGCCCGGTGGCTCGCCGACTACCGGTTCAGCGGGCACGTCCGTGCGTACCGCGAGGGCGAGGTCTTCTTCCCGAACTCCCCCGTGCTGCAGATCGAGGGCACCTTCGCCGAGGCCGTGATGCTCGAGACCCTGGCGCTCAGCGTGTTCAACGCCGACTCCGCCATCGCCTCCGCCGCCGCGCGCATGGTGTCCGCCGCCGACCGGCGCCCGCTCGCCGAGATGGGCTCGCGTCGGACCGGTGAGTGGAACGCCGTCGCCGCCGCCCGGGCCGCCTACATCGCGGGCTTCGGTGCGACGAGCAACCTGGAGGCCGGCCGGACCTGGGGCATCCCGACGATGGGCACCGCGGCGCACGCGTTCACGCTCCTGCACGACTCGGAAGAGGCCGCGTTCCGGTCCCAGCTCGACGCGCTCGGCAGCGGTACGACCCTGCTCGTCGACACGTACGACATCGAGGCGGCGGTCGAGACGGCCGTCCGCCTGACCGACGGCAAGCTCGGCGCGGTCCGCATCGACAGCGGTGACCTGCCGTCGGTCGTCGCGTCGGTGCGCGCGCAGCTCGACCGGCTCGGCGCGACCGCGACGAAGATCACGGTGACCAACGACCTGGACGAGTACACGATCGCCGCACTCCGTGCCGCACCGGTCGACTCCTACGGCGTCGGCACGTCGGTCGTCTCCGGGTCGGGGCACCCGGCCGCGGGCATGGTCTTCAAGCTCGTCGCACACCACTCCCCCGCGGGCGAGTGGGTGCCGGTGGCGAAGAAGTCCGCCGACAAGGCGTCGGTCGGCGGACGGAAGGAGGCCGGCCGTCGTCTGCGGAACGGCATCGCGACGGCGGAGGTCGTGCTGACCTCCGGGTCCGTCGGCCCGGACGAGCGGGACCTGCTCGTCCCCGTCGTCACGCACGGCGAGGTCGATCCGGCGTTCCTCGGATCCGCCGGGGTCGAGGCCGCTCGGGCCCACCACAAGCGCGCGAAGGCGGAACTGCCGGCCGATGCCGAGCGGATCGGTCGGGGCGACCCGGCCATCCCGACGCTGCTCGTCTGAGCGGCGTCGGCGGGGGTCACTCGGACTTCATCTTCTCGTAGATCGCCTTGCAGTCCGGGCAGACCGGGAACTTCTCGGGGTCCCGGCCCGGGATCCACTTCTTGCCGCACAGGGCCTTGACGGCCTTGCCGGTCAGGGCAGACTCGAGGATCTTGTCCTTCTTGACGTAGTGCGAGAAGCGCTCGTGGTCGCCGGGCTCGATCGCCTCCTCTTCCAGGAGCTTCTCGAGTTCGCGGTCCATCACATCGAGGCCGCCACCACCGGGTTCCGTCGTGCTCATGTCACCAGGGTACGTCGTCACCGCCGGGTCCGTCGGCCGATCGGTCACGCTGTGGGCGGAGCGGCTGCAGTGCGCGGGCGGACCGGCTGCGGTGGGTCAGTTCCGCTGCGCGGCGGCCAGGAGGTCCGGGCCACGTCGGTCGAACACCGCGCCTCCGACGACGACGCCGAGCACCAGGACGACCACGCCGACGCCGATCCCGACACCGAGGACGAGCGTCAGCGACGGGTCCTCCGCGCCGATGAGCGCGCGCACGCCGAGCCACCCGGCCGGCACCATGCAGAGCACCGTGCCGATGACCATCAGGGTCTGCGCGACGGTCGCCGTCGCTCCCGCGGCCTGCGGCTGGTGGAACGGGTGGTCACCCGGTCGGACGGTCGGGTACGGCAGTGCGACCGAGACGATGCTCGACAGGCCGAGCCCGCCGAGCAACCCGCTGGCCGACACCGCCACGAGCAGCGGGAACGCGGCCATGTCGCCGTACAGCCAGGCGGACACCGCAGCCCCGGCGACCAGCAGTGGCACGCCGACGACGATGAGCGGCACCAGACGGCCGAGGCGGTCGGTCCAGCCCGGAGCGCCGGAGGCGACGTGCAACCACACCGCGGTGTTGTCGTAGGAGACGTCGTTGTGCGGCAGGAACCCGGCGATCAGGGCCATCAGCGGCAGCGGCACGAGGGCCGTCCACGCCCAGGGCACCCCGGCCACTCCGAGCGGCAGCACCACGATCGGCACGAACGCCAGGATCAGGTACGAGCTGCGGTACCGCGGGTCGCGGGTCCAGTACGTCAGCGCCCGGGCCGCGACGGCGCCGAACGGGGTCGAGCCGAGCCGGTCAAACCAGCCCAGCGCGCGGTGTCGGCGCGCACGGAGCGGACGCGGGACCGTGACGAGCACGCGACCGACCAGTGCCCACCAGGCCAGGCCGAGCAGCCCGACGACGACGAGCGCCACGAGCAGCCGGGCGACCGCCGTCCCGACGTGGCCGGTGGCGGCGTCGGCGGGCACGGCCCACGCTGCACCCCACGGCGTCCACCCGGCGATGTCGGCGAGTCGCTGCAGTCCGGGTCCGGCCGGGTCGAGCCGGTCGGTCCGGAGCAGGAGCGAGACGGACGGGACGAGCAGCACGAGTCCGACGAGCACCACGGGCCAGGTGGCCTCGCGGGCGCGGTGGCCGGCGAACGCCAGCGCGCCGAGCGTGCTGCCGACCCGGATGAGCAGGGCCGTGGTGGCGAGCACGAGCACCGCGGCGACGACGGCCAGGAGGGCCGGGCCGGCACCACGGCTCCAGGTGACGACCTGCGCGACGGCGAGCACGGCGACCGCGACGACCGGGACGCCCAGGAGCCCGGCGACACCGAGCCCGACGGCCAGGTCGCGCTGCCCGATCCCGAAGGCGGCGAAACGCCGCGGGTCGAACTGGTCGGCGACACCGACGGCGAACGGCACGAGGGTGCACCCGAGGGCCACCGCCGTGCCGACCAGGACCACGGTCGTCCGGGCGGCGACCGGGTCGCCGGCGCGGAGCCCGCCGAGGACGGTCGCTGCCCAGAGGACGACGACCAGGGCGGCCAGGCTGCCGACGACCACGGCGGCCGAACGACGCGCCCCACCGCGGACCTCGCCCGCGAGCAGGTCGGCCCTCAGCCGGAGAAGCTGTGCAACCATTCCATGCTCTCTGCGACGGGACGACCGCCGGCGAGTTCGACGAACTTGTCCTCGAGGCTCCGACGACCGCGGACCTGCGCCATGGTGCCGGCGGCCAGGACCTTGCCGCCGACGATGATCGCCACGGAGTCGCACGTGCGCTGGACGAGTTCCATCGAGTGACTGGAGAGCACGACGGTGCCGCCGCCCGCGGTGTAGCGCCGCAGGATGTCGGTGATGGTCGTCGCGCTGACCGGGTCGACGGACTCGAACGGTTCGTCGAGCACCAGCACGCGCGGCGAGTGGATGAGCGTGGCGGCGAGGGCGATCTTCTTCGCCATGCCCATCGAGTAGTCCGCGACCGGTCGACCGAGGGCGTCGCCGAGGCCGAACGCCTCGGCCAGGTCCGCACTGCGGCTCCGAGCGGTCTTGCCGTCGAGTCCGCGCAGCGTCGCCGAGTAGAAGAGCATCTGCGCGCCGGTCAGGCGGTCGAACAGGCGGAGCCGGTCCGGCAGGACGCCCATCGCCCGCTTGGCGGCGATCGGGTCGGCCCAGACGTCGTGGTCCAGCACGGTCACGGTGCCGGCGTCCGGGCGCAGGAGGCCTGTGAGGACCGAGAGCGTCGTCGTCTTGCCGGCGCCGTTCGGGCCGACGACCCCGAAGATCGAGCCCTTCCGGATCTCCAGGTCGACGTCGTCCACGGCGAGCGTCTGGCCGTACCGCTTCACGAGGCCGTCGGCGCGGAGGACGACGGGCTGCTGCGGCACGTTCGGCCGACCGGTGGGGCGCTTCGTCGTGGTCGAGCCGGGCGCGCCGCCCGTGCCAGCCGAGCCGCCCGTGCCGCCCCGGGATGCCGACGTGCCGGAACCACCCCGGGCCTCCCGGCCGTCCGGCTCGTCGCCCGTCCGGGCCGCGCCCTGCGGCCGGGTCGCCCGGCCGGAACGCTTGTCCCGCTTCTTCCCCTGGCGAGGCTGTGACGTCGTGCTCGACGGCGACCCGGCGGGCAGGACGTCCGCGCCCGCCGTCGTCTCCGAGCCGGTCCTGTCGTCCGTCATGTCGTCACCCGCGAGCGCGCCGTACGCACCCGTGTCCCCCGTGTCGTCGTGGTCGTCGTCGCCCGTCCCCAGGGCGACGGTCGTGCCGTCGTCGTCCGCGTCGGCCGTCCACGTCGCGTCCGACGTGCTGTAGACGTCGTCGTTTCCCGTTGTTCCTGCCGACACGAGGCCAACCGTACCAACGGTTCCGACCGCTCGCTGAGCCGTGTCCGACCGGGTCACGAATTGAACACGATGCTGCCCGGCCCGTACCCCGGCACCGGGTGGTTCCGTATCATTCACCGAGACACGACGGAGTGTTCACCACTCGGAAACCTGCCCGCAGCGCTCCCGGAGCGGTTGCTGGACCGGGCGTTCGTCGCTCCGGATCACGCGACTCCCGGCCAACTCGAACGCGGTGCGAGCAGTATCCAGGAAAGCCGTATCGAAGTGCCCGTCAGGACACGCTCGACGTGTCCCCCAGTGCGGACCGGAACCTCCACCCTCGCGGGCGGACCGGACGCAGGCGGACACCGGAAGGGACAAGCATGACCACGCAGATCGTCATCCTCGCAGCGGGGATGGGCAGCCGCCTCGGGCGCAGCCTGCCGAAGCCGCTCACCGAGCTCAGCGACGGCCGCACCATCATGCAGCAGCAGTTCGACAACATCCGTGCCGCCTTCGGGTCCAGCGCGCGGGTCACGATCGTCGTCGGCTACAAGTCGGAGTACATCGTCGAGGCCTTCCCCGAGGCGAACTTCGTCTACAACGAGTCCTACGACTCCACGAACACCTCGAAGAGCCTGCTCCGGGCACTCAAGGCGACCGGCAAGAGCGGCGTCCTCTGGATGAACGGCGACGTGGTCTTCGACCCGATGGCCCTCGTCCGTGCCGCCGACATGATCGACGAGGGTCGGTCGTTCGTCAGCGTCAACACCGAGAAGGTCTCCGACGAAGAGGTCAAGTACACGGTCGACGCCGAGGGCTTCATCGCGAAGCTCTCGAAGAAGGTCGTCGGTGGCCTGGGTGAAGCCGTGGGCATCAACTACGTCTCCGCAGCCGACAAGCAGGCGCTGATCCGCCAGCTCGGCCGGGTCGACGACCAGGAGTACTTCGAGGGCGGCATCGAGGCTGCCATCGCCGAGGACGGGCTACGCTGGACGCCGATCGACATCTCCGACCTGTACGCGGTCGAGATCGACTTCGCCGAGGACCTGCAGCGCGCGAACGACCTGTTCGCCTGAGCCCGGTCAGGATCCCCCGGTCCGGCCCACCGGCCCGGGTGGCCCGCCCCTCGGCGCGGTCCCGGCCGGAGGGAACCCATGACTGACGCGCAGACGCAGACCACCGTCGTCGCCGCGACGCCGGTGGCTCAGCGTGGTTCCGGTCGTCGGTACCGCCAGGCCCTCTGGCTGCTGACGGTGCGCGACCTGCGTGTGCGGTACTCGACGTCGGCGCTCGGGTACTTCTGGTCGATCCTCGACCCGCTGGTGATGTCGGCCATCTACTGGTTCGTCTTCACCCAGGTGTTCCACCGCGGCAAGGTGGGCGAGGAGCCGTACATCGTCTTCCTGCTCACCGCGCTGCTGCCCTGGATGTGGTTCACCGGGGCCGTGTCGGACTCGACCCGGGCCTTCATCAAGGAAGCCAAGCTGATCCGCTCGACGACGATCCCGCGGAGCATCTGGGTCGCCCGGATCGACGCGTCGAAGGGCATCGAGTTCCTGCTGAGCATCCCGGTGCTCGCGGTGTTCGTCATCGCCACCGGTGCCCACCTGCACTGGCAGGTCGTGCTGTGGCCGCTCGCGATCGTCCTGCAGGTCGCGCTGGTCTACGGTCTCGGGCTCATCGTGGCACCGCTCGTGGTCTTCTTCCGCGACCTCGAACGCGCGGTCAAGCTCGTCCTGCGCTTCCTGTTCTACGCATCCCCGATCATCTACGGCACGCAGGCGTTGCCGAAGGCCCTGCACGACCTCGCGGCGATCAACCCGTTGAGCGGGATCTTCGGCATCTACCGCTCGGCGTTCTTCCCCGGGCAGCTGGACTGGAAGGAGGTGCTCGCGTCGGTCGTCGTCACGGGCATGGTCCTCGTCATCGGGCTCGTGGTGTTCCGTCGGAGCGAGCACCGCGTCCTCAAGGAGCTGTGATGGCCACGACCGAACCCGTGACGACCGCTCGCGCAACCGCGCCGGTGATCTCCGTGACCGACGCCGGGATCCGCTTCAAACGGAACCGCCGTGCCAGCCGGAGCTTCAAGGACCTCTTCGGCCGGGGACAGCGCCGGCGGAAGGCGGACGAGTTCTGGGCGCTCCGGAACGTGTCGTTCGACGTCCGTCCCGGCGAGGCCATCGGCGTCGTCGGACGGAACGGGCAGGGCAAGTCGACGCTCCTCAAGCTCGTCGCCCAGGTGATGCTGCCGGACGAGGGCCGTGTGCACGTCGGGGCCGGTGTCGCGCCGCTGATCGAGATCACCGGTGGGTTCGTCGGCGACCTGACGGTGCGGGACAACGTCTACCTGACCGCGGGGCTGCACGGCATGTCGCGGGCCGAGATCCGCGCTGCCTTCGACGAGATCATCGCGTTCGCCGAGATCGCGGACTTCGTCGACACCCCCTACAAGCACCTGTCGAGCGGCATGAAGGTGCGGATCGCCTTCGCCGTCATCTCCCGGCTGGACGAGCCGGTGATCCTGGTCGACGAGGTCCTGGCCGTGGGCGACAAGAAGTTCCGCGAGAAGTGCTACAAGCGGATCGAGGAGCTCCTGGCGGGCGGCCGGACGCTGTTCTTCGTCTCGCACAACGACAAGGACCTGCGCCGGTTCTGTGACCGGGGCCTGTACCTCGACGGTGGCCGACTGCAGTTCGACGGACCCATCGACGAGGCCCTCGAGCGGTACAACGCGGACCACGGCGTCTGACGCCCACTCCTCCACAACCGAGCACCTCCGCAGCACGCTCCACAGCCCCGGGTCCCCGAGGGCTCCCCGGGGGTCCCGACGTCGGACCCCACCCCTAACGTGCTCCCCATGCACCACCCCACCACCGCCTACCCGGTTCCCTTCTCCATCGACCGATCAGCCGCTCCACGCCGCTACGAACTGGTCAACACCAGTACCGAGACCCTCGACGGGATCTCCCTCACCCACCTCGGCACCGGCTACTCGCCACCGCTCGTCGTCCGACGCCTCGAGCCGGGGCGCGGCCTGTCCCTGGCCGTCTTCGGCGCCGGCGCGGACGAGACCGGTGTCGTCATCGTCCGGTGGCGCCGACCGGACCGCACGGAGTTCCTGTGGCGGATGTCGCTCGCCGGCCCCGGGCTCGCCCCGTGACCGGGTACCCGGCCCGGGGCACCCGAGCACCCGTGCGGCGCCGACACGGGCGACGCCGGCACGGGCGACGCCGCCGCACGCCAGTGGTCAGTCGGCCGATCGGGCGCGCGCGACCTCGTGCCAGCGTGCGACGAGCCGGTCGATCGCGTCGTGGAAACGCGCCGTGGCGACGCCCGGCGTGGTGTCCCCGAAGTACCGCTCCACCCAGTGACGGAGCCGGGCCAGTTCGTCCGCGTCCGTGGCGGCGCGGTCCACTCGCGCCACGACGTCCCCGGCGTCCTCCGCCCGCAGCCAGTTCGCGTCACCCAGGTAGCCGCGCTCGTCGACGTCGGCCTCGGGCGACACCGGTCGGGTGACGATCAGGGGCTTTCCCACGGCCAGGCGGTCGTAGATCATCGCGCTGATGTCGGTGATCGCCACGTCGGCCCCGGCGAGCTGCCAGCCCAGCGTCGGCCCGTCGTCGTACACGTGGTGCGCCGACGGGTCGGCGGCGTTCGCGGCCGTGATGGCGGCGACGATCCGCTGGTGGGCCGCCCGGTAGTCCGCGTCGAGCACACCGCTCCGAGGGTGCGGCCGGTACACCAGCCGGTGTCGTGCCGACGCCAGGACCTGCTCGGCGATCGTCGTGCCGTGGCTGGCGATCGACCCGTAGGCGGCCGCGGGACGGTCGCCCTCCCAGGTCGGTGCGTACAGCACGACGGTGCGGTCGTCCGCCGGGTACGGTGGCTCGCCGGCGAAGTGGTCCGCCTGGGGCCGACCGATCGCGATCGTCCGGGCGTCCAGGTCGTAGTCCCAGAGCGCGTCGGCGAGCCGGTCCCGGGCCGCGTCGCCGGCGATCAGCGCAGCGTCGTAGGCCTTGAACTGGTTCGTCGTCATGTACATCTTGTCGCTCTCGCCGTGGTTGACGAAGACGTGCCACATCCGCCCGTACCGCATCATCTGGAAGTTGCGGGCGTTCTGGTTGACGTAGAGCACCACCTTCGGCGCCTGCTCGGCGACGAAGCGCTCGAGGTCGACCACCTGCCGGGCGTAGACGACGGGGACGGGTGACTCGTCCGCCAACACCAGCATCGCTCCGGGGCTGCGGGACAGGATCGCCACCCCACGGTGCCGGGCCAGTTCGGCGAGCGGGCCGTACCACTGGCGGATCTGGTACATGTTCACCGGGCCGTCGGCGAAGTAGACCGCGATCTCGACGGTCCCCGGTGCCGGCATCGGCATCGAGGGCAACCGACCGGCCAGCTGCGACCGCGTCCGCCGCGACCGCCACAGCCGTTGCGCGAGCCGGATCGCGGTACGGGCGTCCTTGACGATGGCCATGCTGTGCTCCTGGGCGGTGGGTCGGACAGGTCGTTCGGTGCAGTCCGGGACGGACGGGAGGCGCGCCTCCCGTCCGTCCCGACCCTGTCAGACGACGGGTGGGCGGCCGGCCAGCGTCATCCGGCCGATCGTCCGCCAGCCCATCACGTGGACCGGCCCGCAGTCGGTGCGCCACCCCTCGGCGACGCCGCCGAACCAGGTCGCGAGCCGCCGCGGCGACCGCCACCAGCGCAGCACCTGGATCGCGGCCCAGCTGCCGACGTACAGGGGCCGGAGCGCGGCGGGCAGGTTGCGCCGCGCCAGCCACACCCGGTTCCGGGCGTTGAGGCGGACGTACTCGCGGTGACGCGCCGGGTCGATCGCCGGGTGGTTCGCGACGAGCTCACCCGCGTACCAGGTGCGTCGTCCGGCGTCCCAGACCCGCCACGCGAGTTCGATGCCCTCGTGCGCGTAGAAGTACTCGGCTCCCCAACCGCCGACCGCCCGCCAGACGTCCATCGGCAGGACGACGGCGCCCTCCCAGACGGAGAACACCGGTGAGCTCTGCTCCGGGTCGCCCTTCCGGATCCGGGGCACCCAGCGTCGGGGGTTCGCCGACCCGGTCGGGTCGACCACCCGTGGCTGCACCAGCCCGAGCGACGGGTCGTGCTCGAACAGCGCGATGGCGTCGCGGAGGAACATCGGTGACGGGACCGAGGCGTCGTCGTCGAGGAAGAACACGTAGTCACCGTCGACCTCGGCGGCACCGGCGTTCCGGCCAGCGGGGATGCCGAGGTTCTCCGGCAGGGCGAGCGCCCGGACGCCCTCGGGAAGTCCGACCGGCTGCCACCCGTTGCCGACGCAGACCACGTCGAGCTCGACGCCCTGCTGCGCGAGCACGCTCTCGAGGCCCCGGCGCAGGTCCTCGGGTCGGTTGCCCTGTGACAGGCTCACCACGGCGACGCGCGGTCGGTCGCGGTGCGGCACCGCGCCCCGACGGAGCGTGCCGGGCCTCACGCGCGGACCCGCTTCGACGACATGATCGCCAGGAAGTGCCCGGCGGTCGCGAGGACGGCGAGCGGCAGGAGCGCCCCGACCAGGATCCGGTCGGCCAGCGGGTGTCCGATGACGAGCGCCAGCAGGGCGACGACGAACGTGATGATCGTCAGTTCGACCGAGTGGTACAGCCGGTGGAACGGCAGGAAGCGGGCGACGCGGCGGAGCGTCGCGAGCCGGGCGCCCGACGGCGCGGTGACCCCGTCGCGCCGGTCGGCGAGCTTCTCCATGCCGCCGTGCGCACGCGCCACGTGCACCATGTCGTTGAGGGCCTTGTTGAGGACGATGACGAGGCCGAGGGCGCAGCCGATCGTCGTCCACATCCAGTCGGCGCCGTGGATCGGCCACGTCGCCGCCCGGACGCCGAGTGCGATCGGGATGAGCCCCTCGGTCGTGTAGTGCCCGACCTTGTCGAGGAAGATGCCGGCCGGGGAACGGGTCCCGCGCCATCGGGCGACCTCGCCGTCGGAGCAGTCGACGAGCATCTGCAGCTGCCCGAGCACGAGCGCGAGCAGCGCACCCAAGATGCCCGGGATGAGCAGCGCGGCCGCGGTGGACCACCCGACCAGGATCATCAGGCCGGTGACCTGGTTCGCGCTGACCCGGGTGTGCAGCAGCACCGACGTCAGGTACGGCGAGACGTTCCGCAGGTAGAGCGAGGCCGTCCAGTGCTCGGCGTTGGCACGCGCACGGACCTCGTCCGGCTGGGCGACCGCCCGCAGTTCGGCGATCGAGGTCGGGCGGGTGAACCCGCGGGCGTCGCGGGGGTCCGGCTCGCCGCCGTTCCCGAGGTCGTCGTCGGCCATGTCGGTCACCGTCCCGTGTGCGTGGTCAGATCGGAGGTCCGCGTCAGGAACCCGATGATGAAGCCGACACCCCAGCCGACGTGGATGCACGGCAGCACGACGAGCAGCCACGCCCGCGTCGCCGGCACCGATCGCCGCGACACCGCGAGGGCACCGACGACGACGAAGAGCAGGTAGACCGCCGGGATCGCGAACCCGGTCATCGCCCACGCCAGCGGCGAGCCCAGGACCGCCCCGACGACACCGACGAGTCCGGCGACCAGCCCGAGGGCGACGGCCACGACCATCAGCGGCGGGACGAAGTAGCGCAGCCCGTTGCCGGCCGGGAACCGCCGTGCCAGTTCGCCGCGCCAGAGACCGGTGGCCACGAACTGACGCACCAGACGCTTCAGGCTCGGCCGCGGCCGGTAGGTGACGACGAGCTCCGGCGTGAACCAGACCGTGCCGCCCGTGGTCCGGAGGCGCCGGTTGAGCTCCCAGTCCTGCCCGCGCTTGATGCCCTCGTCGAAGAGACCGACCGCGAACAGGCGCTCACGTCGGAACACCCCGAGGTACGCCGTCTCAGCGGGGCCCGCCTGTCCACCGACGTGGTGCGGGGTCCCACCGAGGCCGACGCGGCTGCCGTAGGCGAGGGCCACGGCCTGCTCGAACGGCGTCCGCCCCTCGGCTCGCATGATGCCGCCGACGTTGTCGGCTCCGGACTCCTGCAGGGTCCGGACGGCGATGCGCGTGTAGTCGGGAGGAAGGACACTGTGCGCGTCGACCCGCACCACGATCGGGTGCTCGGAGGCACGGATCGCGACGTTGAGACCGGCGGGCGTCGACCCGACGGGGTTGTCGACCGCCCGGATCCGCGGGTCGGCGGCGCTCATCTCGGCGACGAGTTCGTTCGTGCCGTCGATCGACGGACCCAGGGCCAGGATGACCTCGAACGGCCCGGTGTAGTCCTGGTCGAGCAGGCTGCCCACCGCGGCGCGGACCTCGGTCACCTCGTTGAGGACGGGCATGACGTAGGAGACACCCGGCAGGGCCTGTCCGTCGTGCTGCATGTGATCCTCGGGGTCCGGCGGGCGCGACACGACCCGGTGGGGCCGCCCCGCAGAGCGGACCGAGCCTATCAAGCACCCGCGGCGGGCACCTGGCCGCCCCCTGGACCGAGGCCGCGGAGCCGGTCCCGTCGAGCCGGTCCGGCGGTGCTGCCCGGTCCCGTCCGTGCCCCGGACGGACGGGAGGCCCGCCACCGGACTGGTGGCGGGCCTCCCGTCATGGGATCGGCCGGGGTCACTTCGAGCTGTCGTAGGTCCCCAGCTGGACGTCGGCGGTCCGGGTCTCCCCGTTGCGGACGTAGGTGACCTTCGTCGTGGCACCACCGGCGAAGAAGCGGACCTGGGCCGTGAGGTCCGTCGCGTCGGCGATCGTGGCGTCGCCGAGCTTCGTGACGACGTCGCCCTTCTGCAGCCCGGCGTCGGCGGCCGCACCACCGGAGACGACCGACTTGATGAGGGCGCCGACCTGCGAGGCGTTGGCGTCCTCCGTCGCGTCACCGACCGATGCACCGAGCAGGCCGTGCGTGGCCTTGCCGTTGTCGACGATCTCGGACGCGACGCGCTTCACCAGGTTCGACGGGATCGAGAACCCGACGCCGATGCTGCCCGACTGGGCGCTCGACGAGCTCGAGCTGCCGGCGCTGGCGATGGCGACGTTGATGCCGATCAGCCGCCCCTTGTCGTCGAGCAGCGCACCGCCCGAGTTGCCGGGGTTGATCGACGCGTCGGTCTGGATCACCGGCAGGGACACCGTGGTGCTCGCCGAGGAACTGCTGCCGTTGTCGCCGTTGCCCCAGAAGTCGAACGGGCCGTTGCCGTTGTTGCCCTGGCCCTCGTTCGAGTCGCCGCCCGCGTTCGGGTCGCTCGACGTGACCTGGATGCTGCGGTTCAGGGTCGAGACGATGCCGTCCGTGACGGTGTTCGACAGCCCCAGCGGAGCACCGATCGCCACGGCGGTGTCACCGACGTTGAGCTTCGACGAGTCGGCGAAGTCCATCGGGGTGAGGTCCGGCGCGTCGATCTTGATGACCGCGAGGTCCACCGTCGGATCGGTGCCGACGAGCTTGCCCTTGTAGACGCGGCCGTTCGAGGTCGTCACCGAGATGGTGCCGCTCGAGCTGTCGCCGTCGAGCGTCACCACGTGGGTGTTCGTGACGATGTAGCCGTCCTTGTTCAGGATGACGCCGGAACCGGTGCCGGCTTCGCTGCTCGCCGAGACGTTGATCGTGACGACGGAGGGAGTGGCCTTCGCGGCGACCGCGGTCACGACGGTGGCCGAGTCGTAGTCGTTGACGGTCAGGTTCCCGCCGCTCTGCGAGGTGCCGGAG
Source organism: Curtobacterium sp. MCBD17_030 (assembly GCF_003224255.1). Taxonomy (NCBI): domain Bacteria; kingdom Bacillati; phylum Actinomycetota; class Actinomycetes; order Micrococcales; family Microbacteriaceae; genus Curtobacterium; species Curtobacterium sp. MCBD17_030. The sequence goes on from NZ_QKLI01000005.1 coordinate 46,503, forward strand.
CCACTCGAGGTGGCGTTGCCGTCGGTGGCCGAGTCGGCGGCCCAGACGATGCCGCCGCCGACGAGCCCGCCGACCAGAGCGATCGCCACGGCAGGCAGGAGGAGCCTGTTGCGGCCGGAACGCTCGCGGGTGGTGGTGCCGGTCGACGCCGGAGCGCCGGAGAAGTAGTGGCCGTTCGCACGCTGCTGGTCCGCGGCGTCACCGAACGAGCTCGTCGCGGAGGAGGGCGCCTGGTCGGACGACGGGGTCGGGGCCGCGGCGCCGGAGTACTCGCCGTAGCGTGGGCGGTCCTGGCCGTACTGGCTCTGCTGTCCGTACTGGCCCTGCTGGCCGTACTGGCCGTACTGGCCGTACTGCGACGTCTGGCCGTACTGACCCTGCTGGCCGTACTGCGACGCGTCGCCGTACTGGCCCTGGCCGTACTGGCCCTGGCCGTACTGCGCGTCCTGGCCGTACTGCGCGTCCTGGCCGTACTGACCCTGCTGCCCGTACTGACCCTGCTGCGAGTACTGGCCGTACTGCCCGTACGTCGCGTCCTGAGCGTCGTAGCCGTTCTGGGCGTCGTGCCCGGCCCGGCCGTACTCGGCGGTCGCCGTGGCGTCGGCGTCCGAGGACGACCCGCCGCCGAAGGTCGGGTACGGGGTCGTGTACTGCTCGGTCGGGTGGTCGGAGGCGACCTCGTGCTCGCCCTCCGCTCCGGGAGTCGTCCCCACCACGTCCGTGTCGTCGGCGTCGCGGTGCCCGTGCTGGCTGCCGTTCGCCTCGTCCGGACCGGTGGTCTCGTCGCGACGGTCGTCGTCGCCGTGCCCGTTGGGCGTGGTGTCGCTCATGCTGGACGTGCTCCTTTCAAGCCCCTGCAGTCTCCACCACCGACCTGGGCGGTCATGATGGCGCACCTGCGAGGTGGCCAAGCCGATCGTATGCGTCCGCTGTGTGCGCGGTCCGCGCAGGAGGCCCGCGGCTCCCGGGCCGGTACGGGGCGGACGCTAGGTTGGTGGCCAGCGTGCGCCGCGCCTCCCGGCCGGTGCCCCGACGTCGAGAGGGGTCGCTCATGCGGCAGACCGGTCCGTGGCTGCGAGCCGCCGAGGGCGCCATGCTCCTGGGAGCCGACGGGGTGCCGGCACCGACCGTCTTCGCCGAGATGAGCGCCCTGGCGGCGGCGACCGGGGCGATCAACCTGGGGCAGGGCTTCCCCGACGAGGACGGTCCGGTCGAGGTGCTGGAGGCCGCGGTCCGCGCGATCCGCACCGGTACGAACCAGTACCCACCGGGCCGTGGCACGCCGGACCTGCGCGCTGCCGTCGCGGAACACCAGGCACGGTGGTACGGCCTGGACGTCGATCCCGACCGGGAGGTCCTGGTCACCGCTGGCGCGACCGAGGCCCTCGCCGCCACCCTGCTCGCCCTGGTCGAGCCCGGCGACGAGGTCATCACCTTCGAGCCGTTCTACGACGCCTACGGTGCCCTCATCCGCCTGGCCGGTGCGACGCACGTCACCGTCCCGCTCCGGGCCCCGGACTTCCTGCCGGACGAGGCGGACCTGCGTGCCGCGTTCTCCGACCGCACCCGCGTCGTCCTCGTGAACACCCCGCACAACCCCACCGGTCGGGTACTGCCGGTCGAGGTCCTCCGCACCGTGGTCGAGCTCGCCGAGCGGTCCGACGCGGTCATCGTCACCGACGAGGTCTACGAGCACCTGACGTTCGCCGGCACGCACGTCCCGCCGGTCACACTCCCCGGGGCACGCGAACGGACCGTGTCGATCTCCAGCGCCGGCAAGACCTTCAACACGACGGGGTGGAAGATCGGCTGGCTCACCGCTCCCCCGGCGCTGGTCCAGGCCATCACGACCGTCAAGCAGTACTTGACGTTCGTCAACGGGGCGCCGTTCCAACCGGCGATCGCCACCGGGCTGCGACTGCCCGACGCGGTGTTCGCCGGCATCGCGGCCGATCTCGGGGCGAAGCAGGAGATCCTGGCCGAGGGCCTCGCCGCCGCCGGCTTCGACGTCCTCCGGCCGGACGCCGGCTACTTCGTCATCGCGGACGCGGCACCCCTCGGGTACGACGACGCCCGGGCGCTCTGCCTGGAGCTCCCGGGGATCGCCGGCGTCGTCGGTGTGCCCGTGTCCGCGTTCGTCCGGCCCGACCACGTCGACGGGTACCGGTCCCTCATCCGGTTCGCCTTCTGCAAGCGGCGCTCGGTGCTCGAGGAGGCCGTAGCCCGGCTGGCGGGGCTCCCGGCGGCTGTCTGAGCGCCTCCCGGCGACCCGTCGGCGGCGGTCGCCCGGCTGCGCTGTCGCCCTCAGCCCCGCGCGCGCACGTCGTACCGGCGGAGTGACAGGGACGGGTTGACGGTCCGCACGCGCTCGGTGACCGCGGTGTCGACGGTCGTGACCAGCAGCCCGGGCTCGGCCCCGAGCGCGGCGACGGCGGTGCCGGTGGGGTCGAGTGCGACCGATCCCCCGACGCCGACGGGCGGCGCCTGCCCGACGCCGAGCACCCACACCGTGTTCTCGATCGCCCGCGCCGTGAGCAGCGTCCGCCAGTGGTGCTCCTTGCCCGGCCCGCGCACCCACTCCGCCGGGACGACCACCACGTCGGCAGCACCGTGCTCTGGCGTCGCCAGGCGGCGCGTGACCTCGGGGAAGCGCAGGTCGTAGCAGGTCTCCAGCCCGACCCGGACGCCGTCGAACGTGAACACCGGCAGCTGCTCCGGGTCGCCGGGCTCGATGTGGTCGGACTCGCGGGAGCCGAAGGCGTCGTAGAGGTGCACCTTCCGGTACGTGCTGACGAGCGAACCGTCCGGAGCGATCGCCACGAGGGTGTTGCGGAAGCGGTCCGCGGTCTCCCCCGCCTCGGCGACGCCGACCACGAGCGCGATCCCGGTGCTGCGCGCGATCCGGCGGAGTCCCGTCACGAAGGGACCGTCGAGTGGTTGGGCTGCCGCGACGAACCGGTCGTCGATCTCCGGGGTGAAGTACGACGTGTACTCGGGGGTGACCAGGAGCCGCGCGCCGCGCGCCACCGCGTCGATCGCGGCCGCCCGCACGGTCTCGAGGTTCGCCGCGGGGTCGTCCACGGGGGCGAACTGGGCTGCCGCGATCGTCAGGGTCGTCACGGTGTCAGGGTAACCGCACGTCGGCCCGTCAGCACCGGACGTCGAGGACGTCGAACGAACGCCGCAGGATCGCGACCACGTCGTCGTCGCCCGTTGCCCAGGTCGTGATCGACACGTCGAAGCACGCGAGCGCCGCCTGCACGATCGTCCGCGCACGCAGGTCGGTGTCCGTCCCGCGGAGACGATCGGCGACCAGTGGTGTGAGCGCCTCGGCCCACGCCTGGTGCTTCTCCAGGTTCCGCGCACGGAGCGACGGTGTGCTCGTCATCACCCGGACGGAACGACGTCCGGTCTCCGGGTCGTCGCCGCCGTGCACGAGCATCGTCGCGAAGGACTCGCGCAGGGCCGTCCAGACGGGCTCCTCGTCCGGCTGGTCCCGGAACGCCGCGGCGAGGGCGTCTCGGTGCCGTGCCGGATCGCCGATGACCGCGTCCTCCTTCGCCGGGAAGTACCGGTGGAAGCTCCGAGCCGAGATCCCTGCCTCGGCCGCCACCTGCTCGACGGTGACCCGGTCGAAGCCGTCCGCGTCGAAGCGGGCGATGGCCACCGCGGCGATGCGCGCCCGGACGGCGTCGCGCGTGATGTCGCGCAGCACGTTCCGCGTCGGCGTCGTCGTCTCGCTCATGGTGCGAGTCTACCGCGATGACAGGATGAGCCGCACTTGACACTCTCTGCCAGGATCGGCGTAGTCTGCCAACAGACATCCACTCGAGAGGAGAACGACATGCAGCAACGCACACTCGGACGACAGGGCCTCGTCGTCAGCGCGATCGGCTACGGCGCGATGGGGACGACCTTCGCGTACGGGCCCGGCGACGACACCGAGTCGATCACCGCGATCCGGCACGCCCACGAACTCGGTGTGACCCACTTCGACACCGCGGAGCTCTACGGGTGGGGAACGGGCGAACGCCTGCTCGGCGCCGCCCTCGCACCGATCCGCGACGAGGTCACCATCGCGACGAAGTTCGGCTTCACGCCCGACACCTTCGCCCCGAACTCGCAGCTCGACCACATCCGGCAGGTCGTCGACGCGAGCCTGCGCAACCTCGGTACCGACTCGATCGACGTGCTCTACCAGCACGTGCATGACCCCCGGGTACCGATCGAGGACGTCGTCGGAGTCATGCAGGAGTTCGTGCAGGCCGGCAAGGTCCGTTACCTCGGGCTGTCGAACACGGACGCGGGCAACATCCGCCGGGCACACTCGGTGCATCCGATCTCCGTGCTGCAGACGGAGTACTCGGTCTTCGCCCGCGAGTCCGAGGAGCTGTTCCCCGTCGTGGACGAGCTCGGCATCGGCCTCGTCGCCTACTCACCCCTGGCGCGCGGCTTCCTCAGCGGAGCCGTGCAGCCGCGGAGCGCGTACGCGGCGGACGACATCCGGCAGTGGCTGGAGTGGTGGGCACCCGAGCACTGGGACGCCAACACCGCGGTCGTCGACGGCCTGACCGAGCTCGCCGACGAGAAGGGCATCTCGCTTTCCCAGCTCGCGCTCGCGTGGATCCTCGCGCAACGCGACGACATCGTGCCCATCCCAGGGTCGCGCAACCCGCGGCGCGTCGCGGAGAACGTCGCCGCCGCCGAGGTGGCCCTGTCCGCGGACGAGCTCGCGAGCATCGACGTCCTCGGACACGGCGTCCGTGGCGCACGGCGCCACGAGCTGAAGAACAGCGCGAGTCCGCGACTCGGCCCGGTGGCGGACGGGAGGCCCGGTGCCAGCTGGCACCGGGCCTCCCGGACAGCGAACGCGGCCAGCCAAGTCCGCCGTGAACGCGAAGAAGCCCCGGTCCGTGAGGACCGGGGCTTCTCGTGTCGCGTTGGTTGCGGGGGCAGGATTTGAACCTACGACCTCTGGGTTATGAGCCCAGCGAGCTACCGAACTGCTCCACCCCGCGGCACATGGAAAACACTACACGGACCCGAGCGGGGTGCCAAATCGAGCACCCCGCTCGGCGTGTTCACCCCTGCGGGGCGCTGCTGCCCTCCGCGGCGATGGCGGCCTCGATGGCCTCCTGCAGCTGCTTGTCGGCCTCGGCCGCCGCGACCAGGTCGTTGTCGGCGTACGCCTGCTCGCGAGCCCGGAGTGCCTTGTCGGCGTCGGAGAGGGCCTGCTGCACGTCGGGGTCCGTGCTGCCCGCGGACGAACCGCCCGTGGCGCCACCCGTCGCACCGCCGGTGGAGCTGCCGCCGGTCGAGCTGCCACCGGTGGACGTGCCCGACCCGGTGTCCGCCGAGTCCGAACCGGAACCGGATGCGGCACCGGAGTCGCCCGCGGCCGCCCCGGAGTTGCCGCCGAAGAGCTCGTCGAGTGCCTGGTCGAGGGTGTCCTCGAACGCGATCTTGTCGCCGAAGGCCACCAGGACCTTCTGCAGCAGCGGGTACGAACCACTCGAGGTGGACTGCACGTACACCGGCTGGACGTACAGGAAGCCGCCGCCCACCGGCAGGGTCAGCAGGTTGCCCTGCTTCACCGTGCTGTTCCCGCGCTTCAGGATGTTGAGCTCCTGCGACACGGTCGGGTCCGAGTTGAACAGGTTCTGCACCTGGGACGGTCCGGGGATGCTGTCGGTCTTCGGGATCGTCAGCAGCGTCAGCTTGCCGTAGCCCTTGCCCTTCTTGCCCTTGCCCGCCCCACTGGCGTCCGACCCGACGGCCAGGTAGCCGGTCAGGACGTTCCGGGCGTTCGACGACGAGTTCTGCTTCGGGATGTACGTGCTGTAGAGCGAGTACGCCGTGCCGGAGCCGGGGACCTTCATCGTCAGGTAGTACGGGTCCTGCTGATCCGGGTTCGTCGCGGTGGTCTGCGTCCCGAGCGCGTTCGTCGTGGTCGTGTTCGTCCCCGAGCCGGAGCCGGCCGAGTCGGAGTCACCCGCGCTCGTCGACGTCGAGGTCGGGTCGACCGGGGTCGTCCACGCGTCGTCGCCCGAGTAGAACGAGTTGGCGTTGGTGACGTGGTAGGTGCCGAGGATGCTGCGCTGGACCTTGAAGAGGTCCGTCGGGTAGCGGACGTGCGACAGCAGGTCGGCGCTCATCGAGGAGACCGGCTGCAGCGACGTCGGGAAGATCTTCTGCCAGGTCTTCAGCACCGGATCGGTGGTGTCCCAGGCGTAGAGCGTGACCTTGCCCGTGTACGCGTCGACCGTGGCCTTGACCGAGTTCCGGATGTAGTTCACCTGGTCGGTGCGGAAGCTGCCGGTGTCGGTGCCGTTGATGCTGTCCGTCATGCTCTGGCTCTGCGAGTACGGGTACGCGTTGCTCGTGGTGTACCCGTCGACGACCCACTGGATGCGGTTGTCGACGATCGCCGGGTAGGCGTCCTTGTCGAGCTTCAGGTAGGGCGCGACCTTGCCGACGCGCTGCACCGGGTCACGGTCGTAGAGGATCTGCGAGTCCGCGTTCACGGCGTTCGAGAGCAGGATCTGCTCGGACTGGAACTTGGCTGCGTAGACCAGACGGTTGAAGAAGTTGCCGATCGTCGGACCACCGTCGGCCGCGTAGGTCGTGGTGGCGTTGCCGTCGTTGTCGTCCGATCCGGACGGGTAGTCCAGCTCGACGTCCTTGGTGCCCTTCGGCGCCCCGACGATCGAGTACGCGGGCGAGTTCTCACCGAAGTACACGCGCGGCTGGTACTTGCCGAGGTCGCCGCCGGCGGGGATGCCCGACTCGATGAAGACCGGCTTGCCGTCGCTGGCACGCTGGTTGCCGTACGCCGCGACGACGCCGTAGCCGTGGGTGTAGACGAACGTGCGGTTGTACTGCGTCGCCGACGAGCCGAGCCCGTCGAGGTCGATGTCACGGACGGCCAGGACGGTGTCCTCGGTCTTCCCGTCGACCTGGTAGCGGTCGACGTCCAGCTGGTCCGGGAACTGGTAGTACTGCCGGTACTGCTGCAGCTGGCTGTACGTGTCAGCGACGATCTTCGGGTCGATGATGCGGATGTTCGCGGTGGTCTGGGCGTCCTCCGAGAGCGCACCCGACGTCGCCGTGGTGGTCGCGTCGTAGTCGCGTTCCTTGACACCCGCGACGTCGTAGGCGTCCCTGGTGGCGTCGATGTTCCGTTGGATGAACGCCGACTCGAACGACCGCTCACTCGGTGCGACCTGGAGGCGCTGGACGATCCACGGGTAGATGCCGCCGATGACGATCGCCGCGACCAGGAGCAGGCCGGTACCGACGATCGAGATGCGCCAGCGGCCGATGACCGCCGTCACGATGAACAGGATCGCCACGATCGCGGCGATGCCGGCCATGATCTCGCGACCCGGGATGGTCGCGTTCACCTCGGTGTACTGCGCACCGGTGATCAGCGAGTTGTCCTTGGTCAACGCGGCGTACTGGTCGAGCCACAGGCTGGCTGCCTGCAGGGCGATGTAGACGCCTGCCGTGACAGCGAGCTGGACACGGGCGGCACGCGAGATCCGGACCTCGCGGCCACCGAAGCGGAGCGCCCCGTACAGGTACGTGGCGGCCAGGGCGGCGAGCCCGGCGATCAGGACGACCGCGGACGAGTACGCCACGACGGCACGCCAGAACGGCAGCTCGAAGACGTAGAAGCCGATGTCGAGACCGAACTGCGGGTCCGTCTTGCCGAAGGGCGTGCGGTTGAAGTACTCCAGCACCATGCTCCAGCGCGGGGCCGTCGCGAGACCGGCGAAGACGCCGAGCACCGCGGGGATGCCGAGCATGACGACGCGGCGCAGCGGTTCGATGACCTGCTGGTAGCGGTCGAGCTGCGAGTTGAGCTTCGCGTAGACCGGACGGAACCGGAAGGCGAGCGTGATGCTCAGCCACACCGGGACCGCCATGCCCAGGAACCCGGCGACGAACATCGCCGTCCCGGCGAGCCACCTGGTGGTCAGGACCCGCTCGAACCCGAGCTGCGTGAACCACGCGTAGTCGGTGTAGAGGCTGGCGAAGATGAAGAAGCCGATCACCAGTGCGGCCAGCACGATGATCGTGACCACGATCGGGACTCGCGGCGAGCGCCGTCCCGCGGTGGTCGAGGGGTTCGTCACTTGTTGTGCTCCAGACGTGTCGGACCGGCGGCGCCGGCAGGCCGAGCCGTCAGTGCTGACGATCCTATTCGCCCCGGCCGACAGTGAACCTGTGCCGCGTCTCAGGAAGTCGCCACGTTCCTCCCGTCCGGCCGGGAGGCCCGTCCCCCGTCCGACCGGGCGCTCAGGTCGTGCAGCGCTCCAGACCGGCGGTGCTGCGGCCGGCGGCGATCGTCTGCAGGTCGGTGACGGCCTGGTCGAGGGTGGAGACGGCGTAGACGTCGAGGCCCGCCGGCACGTGTCCGACGACCTCGTCGCAGTTCGTCTTCGGCGCGAGGAACACGGTGGCGCCGGCCGCTTCGGCACCGTAGAGCTTCTGGCGGATCCCGCCGATGGGCCCGACCTCGCCGTCGGCCGTGATCGTGCCGGTGCCCGCCACGTGTCGGCCGCCGTTGAGCTTGCCCGGCGTGATCTCGTCGATGATCCCGAGCGCGAACATCATGCCGGCCGAGGGGCCGCCGACGTCCTGGAGCTCGATGTCGACGTCGAAGGGGAAGTCGTAGTGCTCGACGACCCCGACGCCGATGAGCGCCGTGCCCTGCTCGGAGCGGGGCGTCAGCGAGAGCTCGCGGGTCGCGCCGTCACGCTCGACCGTGACCGTCGCGGGCGACGAGGTGCCGTGCTCCGCGACGAGCTCGCGCAGCGTCGTCGCGTCGGCGTTGGTGCGGAGGGACTTCCCGTCGAAGGCGGTGACGACGTCCCCGGTCCGGACCACACCCTCGGCAGCGGAGCCGTCCTGGATGCTGCCGACCTCGAGCTCGGTCGGGATCCGGTACCCCTGGTGGATCAGGGCGGCGGCGACGGCGGACTGCTGCGAGTTCGTCATGTCTGCGGCGTCCTGCTTGTTGACCTGGTCGGTCGAGGTGCCGGGCGGGTAGATCGCGCTGGCCGGCACGACCGCCTGCGACTTCGTGAACAGTGCGCGGACGACGCTGGTCCACGAGGGCCGCTCGGTCGCGGTGCCCTGCACGCTCACCGTGAGCATGTCGAGCGCCCCGGAGGTCGGGTACGTGCGGTGTCCGTCGACCTGGATGAGTTCGACGTCCTTCGCGTCCTTGCCGGTCCCCTGCCGCTGGGTGCCGATCGTGTTGAACACCGGGCCGGGCATCTCGATGACGTACGGGCTCGGCAGCACGCTCGCGACCAGACCCAGCACGACGGCTCCGGCGACGAAGACCCACCCGACCGTCCGCGATCGCGAACGACGACGGGGAGCGGGGGCGAAGAGGGTCACGCAGGGTCCTTCCGGAGGCTGTTCGCCCACGGCGCAGCCGTCCGGGCGGATGCCCGGGCCGGTCACAGGTCCGGGCCCGCGGGCAGCGGTTAGCGTAGTCGGCATGCCTGATGAACCGCAGCCGGGGCCGGACGACGACTTCCAGGAGATGCTCCGCAAGCTCCTGTCCGGCGAGGGGCAGATCGACCCGTCGCAGCTCGCCGGTGCCGCCGGCCTGCCGAACGACCCCGCCGCCGTCGCCGAACTGATGAGCCAACTCCAGCGTGCCGCGCAGACCGGGTCGGACGGCATCGACTTCACGGTGACGGCCGACCGTGCCGCCACCATCGCACGGGAGGGCGCCGAGCCGCTCGACCCCGCGACCGCCCAGGCGTCGGCTCAGGCGTTCCAGGTCGCCGCCCTCTGGCTCGACGAGGTCACCACGGTGGCGGAGCTGACCGCCACGCCGAGCGTCTACACCCGCGAGCAGTGGGCGAAGGCGACGGCCCCGGTGTGGTCGCAGATCGCCGAACCCGTCGCATCGAGCATCGCGACCGCCCTCACCGAGGCCATCGACCAGCGCGCGCCGGAGGAGCTCAAGGCGATGCTCGGCGACGTCTCGAAGGCGATGCGCGGTGTCGGTGGAGCGCTCTTCGCGATCCAGCTCGGCCAGGTGGTCGGACAGCTCGCGAAAGAGGTCGTGTCCGGCGGCGACGTCGGCGTGCCGCTGCTCGACGAACAGGTCGCCGCCCTGGTGCCGCAGAACGTCGCCGAGTTCGCCGACGGGCTCGACGTCCCGGTCGACGAGGTCCGCATCTACCTGGCGGTGCGCGAGCTCGCACACGCCCGGCTGTTCCGCTCGGCCCGCTGGCTCCGCCTGCACATCATCTCGTCGATCACCGAGTACGCGAAGGGCGTCCACATCCCGTTCGACCGGGTCGAGGAATCGCTGTCCGGCATCGACCCGACCGACCAGGAGCAGCTGCGTGACGCGCTGGCCTCCGGAGCGCTCATCCCGCCGCGGACGCCCGAGCAGGACGCCGCCCTCGCCCGGCTCGAGACGATGCTCGCCCTGGTCGAGGGCTGGGTCGACACCGTCACGGCCGCCGCCACCGCGCGTCTCCCCCGCGCCGGTGCGATCGCGGAGATGGTCCGGCGCCGCCGTGCCGCGGGTGGTCCCGCAGAGTCGGCGTTCGCCACGCTGGTCGGCCTGGAGCTCCGCCCCCGCCGACTGCGCGAGGCCGCCGCGATGTGGCAGCGCGTGACCGACGAGCTCGGCGCCGACCAGCGCGACGCGCTCTGGGCCGCGTTCGACCTGGTGCCCGGCTCGGACGACATCGACGCGCCGGAGTCGCTCGTCGCCCGGCTGCGGGATCCGTCGCAGTCCGCCGAGGACGACGCGTTCGACCGTGCGCTCGAGGACCTGCTCAACGACGCGACCGACGATCGTCCGCACGAGGACGAGGCGGGCGGGATCGACGAGACCGGCGAGGACGGCAGCGCCGGTGGCCAGGCTGACGGCCCGACCGGCGGCCCGGTCGGCGGCCCGCAGCAGCAGTAGTCGTCCCGGACGGGAGGCGCGTCCCGCCTCCCGTCCACACTCGCCGGTCCGCCGGGGGTTCTCCACAGATCGCGCTGCCCGCCGCCGCCGGAGTCCGTGGTGCGCCAGCGTTGACGACATGGGCATCCGCATCGATCCGTCGCTCGAGTTCGTGTGGCGCGACCCGTGCACCGTGCAGCTCGGGGTCGACCCGCCGCGCGCAGTGGTGCCGGTCCCGACCACGGCCGAGGAACGGTTCCTCTGCGCGCTGCGACGCGAGACCGCCCGTGACGTGATGGCGGGGCTCGCTCGGAGCGTCGGGTGCGCACCGGCCGCCGCCGCACGCGTCCTGGGTGACGCTGCCGCCGCGGTCGTCGACATGCTGCCGGAACCCCTCGCCCGGGTCGAGGTCGCCGGGGCCGGTCCCCTCGCGGACGAACTCGACCGGATGCTCACCGGGGACGGCGTGACCGTCGTCCGGACCCTCACACCGCGGGGCGGGCCGGTGCCCGAGCCGGACCCGCCTCCGGCGCTGGCGGTCCTCGTCGCCGACCACGTCACCGATCCGACGGTCCGCGCGGCCTGGACCCGGCGCTCGGTGCCGCACCTGCCGGTCGTGGTCGGGGACGGCCGGGTGCGCGTCGGGCCGTTCCTGGTGCCGGGAGCCGGCCCGTGCCTCCAGTGCGTGGAGCTCGAGCGCACCGATGCGGACCCCGCGTGGCCGGCGATCGCGGCGCAGGTGTGGGGGCGGCCGGCGGCGGCGCTGTCACCGTGGCGCGCGGCGACCGTCGCGGCGACGGTGACCCGTTCGGTCCTCGACCGACTCCCCCTGGTGGTGCAGCGGCCGGACGCCGAGCAGCTGGTGTTCGACCGGACTGACCTGTCGGTCACGCGCCGGTGGGTCGCTCCGCATCCGCGGTGTGCGTGCCGATCGTTGCCAGGAACCGACTCGCCACCCGGGGTCCGCCCCGTGACGAGCCCTGCGCCGACCACGTCATGGTCAGGGAACGACGAGCACGGGTGATGCCGACGTAGAACAGACGACGCTCTTCGTCGATGCCGTCGTCGGTGGTGGCGTAGGAGATGGGCAGCAACCCCTCGGCGACGCCGGCGAGCACCACGTGCGGCCACTCCAGGCCCTTCGACGAGTGCAACGTCGCGAGCGTGACGGCGTCGAGCTCCGGCTCGTGGTGGGTGGCCGCGCGGTCGACCAGGTCGGCGGTGAACTGCTGCATGGTCGTGCCGGCGGGCGCTGCCTCGGCGAGCTGCATGATCGCCTGCAGGGCCTCCCACTGCTCACGGACCGCTCCGGTGCCCTCGGGCGGGGTGCGGGTCCAGCCGCTGATCTGCAGGACGAGCTCGACGCGTCGCAGCAGCTCGTCGTCGGTCTGCCGGACCGCCTCGCCGCGCATGTGGTGCACCGCGAGCTTGACCTCCGGCCGGTCGAAGAAGCGTTTGCCGCCCTGCACCCGGTACGGGATCCCGTTGCGGGCGAGCGCCGACTCGATCGCGGCGGACTGTGCGCCGACGCGGAACAGCACCGCACAGTCGCCGTACGCGGCACCGCCGGCCACCAGTTCGGCGATCCGGCGGGCGATGGTCGCCGCCTCGTCGCCGTCGTGCACGCAGGGCAGCACGACCGGGTCGGGTCCGGGCGTGGTCTCCTGCGCGACGAGGTCCAGCGCTCCCGGCTGCCCGCGCATCAGGGCGTTCGCGGCGTGCACGACCTCCCGAGTGGACCGGTAGTTCCGCTCGAGCCGGAGGACGGATGCGCGCGGGAACTCCGACCCGAAGCCGAGCAGGTAGCGGCTCGACGCTCCCGTGAACGAGTAGATCGTCTGGCTGGCGTCCCCGACGACGCACAGGTCGTCCCGACCGCCGAGCCAGGCCCGGAGCAGGTCGTGCTGCACGGGCGAGACGTCCTGGTACTCGTCCACCACGAAGAACCGGTACTGCTGCCGGACGTAGGACGCCACCCGGGGCTCGGACTCCACCATGCCGAGGGTCAGCAGGAGCACGTCCTCGAAGTCCATCTGTCGGCGGTCGTCCTTGAGCCGCTCGTAGGCGCGCATCAGGTCGACGACCCGCGACGGCGAGGTGTCCCGTGGCATGGTGCGCTCGGGTGCGGCCGCTTCGTACTCGTCGTAGGTGAGCCGCTGCACCTTCCGCCACTCGACCTCGCCGGCCAGGTCCCGCAGCGTCGGGGTGTCGACCCGTAGACCGATCGTGTCGGCCGCGTGCGCGATCACCCGGCCCTTCGACTCCACGAGTCCGGGGGCGTGGCCGCCGACGGTGTCCGGCCAGAAGTACCCGAGCTGCGACATCGCCGCCGCGTGGAACGTCCGGGCCTGCACGGCTCCGGCGCCCAGGGCACGCAGCCGGGAGCGCAGTTCACCGGCCGCGCGGGTGGTGAAGGTCAGGGCCAGGACGTGGTTCGGCGAGTAGGTGCCGGTCGCGACGCCGTACGCGATCCGGTGGGTGATCGCTCGGGTCTTGCCCGTGCCGGCGCCGGCCAGGACCGCGACCGGCCCGAGGAGCGTCCGGGCGACGGTGCGCTGATCCGCGTCGAGCGCGGCGAGCAGGGCGTCCGGCGACGGGGTCGTCGGGTCGGCGGGACCGGCTGCGAGGGTCACGGCAGGTCGAGCGGCCCGCCGTACCACTCCTCGATGATCACGCGGGCGATGGAGGTCCGGCCGGGCAGCAGGACGGTCTTCCCGGCCTGGTCGCGGATCTCGTCCCGCGAGAACCAGCGGACGTCGATGATCTCCACCCCGTCGGGGCGGGCGGTGGACGGGTCGCCGTCGACCGCCCGGGCACGGAACCCGACCATGAGCGACGCGGGGAACGGCCACGGCTGCGAGCCGAGGTACTCGGGCTCCTCGATGCTGACGCCGGCCTCTTCGAAGACCTCGCGGCGGACGGCGTCCTCGAGGGACTCCCCCGGCTCGACGAACCCGGCGAGCAACGAGTACCGGTTCGCGTCCCAGGCGGCGTTCGAGCCGAGCAGGATCCGGTCCTGCCCGTCGGTGATCCCGACGATGATCGCGGCATCGGTGCGGGGGAAGTGCTGGTGGCCCTCGGGGTCACGGCGGACCCAGCCGCCCACGGTGGACTCGGTCGGCGAACCGGTGCGCGGCGAGAACCCGTGCACGGCGTGCCAGTTCGCCATCGCGACGGCCTCGACCGCCAGACCCTGGTCGCGGGCGGAGAGTTCGGTGCCGAACATGCGGAGGTTCTCCCACACGTCGGTGTCCGGTTCGATCCGGGCGGCCGCCGCGTCGTCGACGAGCGCCGCGACGAAGCGGGTGCCCGCCGGGGCGTCCGGGGCATCGCTGACCGCACGACCGAGGTACAGCAGGGTGGCGTCGTCCGGCACCTGGTCGGCGTCGACGAACCGCAGCGTGCCGTCGGCGTTCCGCAGCATCGCGCCGCCGTGGACGGGCAGGAAGCGCGTGGTCGGGTCGGCGCGCAGCACCCGCTCGAGGTCGCGCGTGGAACGGTGCTCTGCGTCGCGGTCGAGCTCGTTGCGGGCGAGCGGCAGCCGGGCGGCGAACTCCACGGTCACACGGATCTCCTGGTGGTCGACACGTCCCGGGTCAGCGTGGCGCGCACCGATCGGATGCGCCGCGGACCTACCCTGTTGGGCATGGCGGGATCGCAGTTCACTCTAGCCGCGTTGGCGACCACGGCCGTGCCCGGACTGGTCCTGACCGGCACACGCACGCTCGGCTCGGTGGCCGGTGGCGACTACGAGTCGGCCGTCGTCCGCGACGTCGACGGACGGTCCTCGGCGATCCGCCGGCCCCGGAACCAGCGGGCTGAAGCGCGTCAGTCCGCCGACCTCGTCGCGATCCGCGCCCTGAGCGCCGGGATCCGCACGCGCCTCCCGTTCGCCGTCCCGGAGTACCGCGGCCAGGCACCCATCGGGTCGACCCGAGCCATCCTGACCTCCTACGTCGAGGGCGAGCACCCCGCGCTCCGTGACCTGACCGACCGGCCCGAGCTCGCCACCAGCGTCGGCCGGGCGATCGCCGCACTGCACGTCCTGCCGACGAGCTTCGTCACCGACGCCGGCCTACCGTCCCTCACCCCCTTCGAGGTGCTGCGGTCCGCGGTGTCCGTGATGGACCGCGCCGTCGCGACGAAGCTGGTGCCGGACGCGCTCCGGGAACGCTGGGAGGGCGCCGCCCGTGACCAGCAGCTGTGGCAGTTCACGCCCACGGTCGTGCACGGGTCGCTCGGCCTCGACTCGATCCTGGTCCGCGGCGACGACGTCACCGGGGTCCTCGGCTGGGGCGAGCTGCGTCTCGGCGACCCGGCGAAGGACCTGGCGTGGGTGCTCGCCGGACGCCGTGAGGCGTTCGACACCGTCCTCAGCGCCTACACCGCCGGTGGCGGCGGCCGTGACCGGCAGCTCGGGCAGCGTGCTCGCGTGCACCACGAACTCGAGACGGCGCAGTGGCTGCTGCACGGTGTGCAGGTCAAGAGCACCGAGGTCGTCGACGACGCCGTCGCGATGATGCACCGCCTCGCCGAGGCCGTGCACGCCCCGTCCGCCGCGCCGCTGCAGGCGGTGTCGCCGGAGACGATGGAGATCGGCGAGGTCGAGCAGCTGCTCTCGTCCACCGAGCGCCGCCACAGCTGACGCGGCGGGCGCAGGTCCGGCCCGTGGGACGGCCGGGAGGCCCGGGAGGCCCGACCAGCGTCAGCCGATCGCCTCGCGCCAGGCGCGCTCCAGTCCGGCACGGTCGAGCAGCGACGACGGTCGGACCTCGAGGTCGTCGGCGACGAAGTAGAACACCGCGTCGACGTCCTCGATCGGCCGACCGGTGAACTCGGCGTACGCGACGCGGTACAGCGCGAGCTGCAACTGCCGACGGTCCAGGTCGTCGGCACCGCTCGGGGCCTTGCCGGTCTTCCAGTCGACGACCTCGATGCGTCCGTCGATCTCGTAGACGGCGTCGAGCTTGCAGACGACGCTGTGCCCGAGGAACGGGATGTGGATCTCGCGCTCGACCTCGACCGGGGTCAGCCCCGCCCACCGTGAGCGGGCGAAGGTGTCCTGGAAGTCGGCCAGCCGTCGGGCGTCGTCGTCGCTCACCGCGACGTCGCCAGCGGAGGCCGGACCGCCCGCGGTCGTCTCGTCCGGATCGGCGTCGAGTTCGCCGTCCCACGCGTCGAACCCGCCGTCCCATCCGCCGAGCGCCGCCGGCGCCCCACCCCGTGCGCGCTGCTCGACCCACTGGTGGAAGAGGGTGCCGAGGCGCGTCGCGCGGTACGGCCGCTCCGGCATCGGTCGGCGCAGCCGCTCGGCCACCCGGTCCGGTTCGCCGAGGTAGTCCTTGAAGCCCGACGCCGGCACCCGGTGCGGGACGACGACCTGGTGCGCGGCTGACCGGGAGGCCCGGCGTTCCGCCAGCAGCAGGTCGATGTCCGCCGCGTAGCGACCGGCGGCACCGGGGTTCGCGTTCCGGACCCGGTCGGCGGCGGCGAGCACACGGGGCCCGCGGGAGCCGAAGGGCACGTGCGGCCACGTCTGCGACGCGCCCTGGTCCCCGAGCGGGTTCGTCTCGTGCGCGGTGCTGTCCGGGATGCGGCCCGCGTCGAGCACGCCGGCGTCGACCAGGTCGTGCAGGTACCGGCTCGGTGCGGTCGGCTTCACACCGGTCGACCACGACGACCCGCTGACGAGCAGCTCGTGCTTGGCCCGGGTCAGCGCGACGTAGGTGAGGCGGCGTTCCTCGTCCTCGTTCCGGGCCTTGACCTCGTCCTTGAAGGCGTCGATCGCGTCGACCACGTCCTTCTGGGTCTCCTGCCCGCGCCAGTGCAGGCGGGGCAGTTCGTCGGCGTCGCCGCGGAACTCGTACGGCAGCCGACCGAAGCCGAGCCAGCCGGTCGAGCCCTCCTGCGGCCGGGCCGGAAGTCCGCCCTCGACCATGCGGGGCACGGCGACGGCGTCCCACTCGAGCCCCTTCGACCCGTGGATGGTGAGGATCTGGACGGTGCCGCCCTCGGGTTCCTCGGACCGCGGACCCATGTCGTCGCGGCGGGCGGCCGCGTCGATCCAGCCGAGGAAGGCCCCGAGGTCAGCCCGGTCGTCGGTCTGCACGAAGCCGCTGAGCTCGTCGACGAAGGCGTCGAGGTACGCCGAGCCGCCCTGCTCGTGCGCGGTGACCTCGATGTCCAGCCGCATCTCCTGCACGACGAGCGTGACGAAGTCGACCAGGTCGCCGCCGGCACGGGCTCGCAACGAGGACAGCTGCGCCCCGAGGGCCCGCATGCGCTCCCGTCCGGCCGGGCTGATGTCGGCGAGCGCGGAGTGGTCGTCCGGTGCGGTCGTGACGAAGTCGAGGGCGTCGACGACGGACCCGTGCTCCCCCGCCGCGACCGATGCCCGGAACGCCGCCGTGACCTCGTCGTCGAGCCGTCGGTGCGTGTGGTCGCGGCCGAACAGCCAGCGGGCCAGGCCGTGCAACGCGACGATGTCCGCTGCCCCGATCCGCCACCGGGCACCGGCGAGCAGCCGGATGAGGTCGTTGCCCGCGGCCGGGTCGTGCAGCACGCGGAGACACGCCACCAGGTCGACGATCTCCGGTCGCTGCAGCAGTCCGCCGGTCCCGAGCACGTGGTACGGCACGGCCCGGGCTCCGAGCGCCGCCGTGAAGGCGGACAGGTCCTTCCGGGCACGGAGCAGCAGCGCCATAGACCCGCCGGGGTTCCGTGCCCGGTGGTCCGCGAACCAGGCGGCCACCGCGTCGGCCTCCTCCGGCAGGGTCTCCGGGAACACCGCGCTGACCTTGCCGCGATCGGCGCCGGGCCGCGGTGCGAGGCGTTCCACCTGGACCTCGGACGCGCTCGAGAGCGGCTCGACGACGGCGTTCGCGGCGGCGAGCACGTCGACCGGGTTCCGCCAGCTGGTCGACAGGGCGTAGGTGACGACCGGTTCGCCCGCCGGGTCCCCGAAGTCGGCCGGGAAGCGCGCGAGGTTCGCCGCACTGGCCCCGCGGAAGCCGTAGATGGACTGGTGCGGGTCCCCGACCGCCATCACCGGGTGGTCGCGGAACAGCCGGGCCAGGAACCGCGTCTGCACGACCGAGGTGTCCTGGTACTCGTCGAGCAGCACGACGGCGAACCGCGAGCGCAGGTCGTCTGCCACCCGCGGGGCAGCGTCGGCGGCCGCGAGTGCCAGGGCGATCTGGTCCGAGAACTCGACGAAGCCGCGGTCGACCTTCTGTCGGCGGAACTCCTCGACCAGGTCCGCGAGCGGTTCGAGGGACCCGACCGCGGCGACGGCGTCGGTGACGGCCTTGTACGGCGTGCCGCGACTCGACCCGGGCAGTTCGAGCAGCCCCCCGAAGTCGATCGAGAAGCGGCGGAGGTCGGCCGGGTCGACGAGGTGCTCGGAGGCGGCCCCGGCGAGCGCGACGACCGCGGCGGTGATGGTGTCGACGTTCCGGTCGAGGCCGGCGAGGCGGTCGTCCCGAGCGCCCACGACGACCCGTCGGGCGAGCTGCCACGCGGAGGGTTCGGTGAGCACCTGGGACTCGCCGTCCCGCCCGACGAGCAGGGCGTTCTCGCGGAAGACGGCGTTCGCGAAGGCGTTGTAGGTGGAGACGGTCGGCGCGAGGAAGGCGTCCCCGGCCTCGATGAGCCCGGCGTCCTCGAGCGCACCGATCCGGTCGTTGATGCGGACGCCGAGCTCCCCGGCGGCCTTCCGGGTGAAGGTCAGCCCGAGCACCTGGTCAGGCTGCACGAACCCGTTCGCGAGCAGCCAGACGACGCGGGAGGCCATCGTCTCGGTCTTCCCGCTGCCGGCACCCGCGACGACGAGGGCCGGGGCGAGCGGCGACTCGATCACGGCGCGCTGCTGCTCGGTCGGCCGGGGCTTGCCGAGGGCGTCGGCGATCTCGTCGGCCCCGTACCGGCGGCGGGCCGGGCGCGCATCCGGTACCGCGCCTCCGGTCGGTGCGGACGCGGGGGCCGCAGCCGGGGACGCTGCGACGGACGCAGCCGTCTCGTCCACCGTGGTCTCGTCGCTCACCAGGTGACCTCCCCCACCACGTGGATCCGGCACTCGGTGCCGGTGCGTGCCCGGTCGCAGTGGTCGTCGACGTTGGCCAGGAACGTCCGTCCCGCCATGCCGCGTGCCACGGTGTGCAGGCGTTCCCGGTAGGCCTCGCGTGACTCCGGGTCGAGGGCCCGCTGCGTCCGCTCGGAGTACGCGTGCACGCCCTTCGGGTTCTGCACGAAGACGAGCCGGGCGTCCGTGGTCTCCGCACCCTCCGGCACCCCCTCGACCGCCCCGTCCGCGACGGCGAGCTGGTAGGCAGCGAGCTGCGGGTGCCCGGGCATGTCGTTCTTCTCACTCGGCATGGACCGTCCGGTCTTCAGGTCGACGATGCTGATCCGGCCGTCGGGGTCGACCTCGATGCGGTCGATGCTCCCGCGGACCCGGGCCGGCCCGGTCACGAGCGCGAACGAGGCCTCGGCCCCGAGCACCCGTCGACCCGCGCTGGCGAAGGTGCGCAGGTAGTCGCTGAGGCCCTCGATCATCCGTCGGGTGCGGGCGCGCTCGCGGTCCGCGACCCACGGCGACTCGAAGACCAGCTCGTCCCAGCGTTCCTCGACCCGGTGCCACAGCGACTCGACGTCCACGTCGGTGGCGTGCTCCATCGCCTCGTGCACGATCGTGCCGATGCCCATCGCCGGGCTCGGCGCACCGCCGCCGAACGTCTGCGCGAACCAGTGCACCGGGCACTCCTCGAAGGTGCCGATCCGGGAGGGCGACACCGCCACCGTCGGCGGGACCGGCTCAGCGGCGTCCCCGTCGACGTCCTCGGGCACGACCGGCTCGGCCTCCAGGTCGACCAGGGGTGCGTCCGTGGACGGTTCGACGATGCCGTACCAGTCGTCGGGGGCCGCGCCGGGAACGTCCTCGGCCGCCAACCCGGCCAGCGCCGAAGCGGCCTCGTGGTCCCCGGTCGCCACGACACGGCGACGCAGCGACCCGGCGAGCCCGCGCAACGACAGCGGGTGCGCCGACGGTTGCCGGTCCGGCGGCACCGGCACCAGCCGCACGAAGGGCGAGGGTGACTCGTCGTCGTTCGCGACCGTGGCGATGACGACCTGCGTCGTCGCGCGGGACACCGCCCGCGCGAACAGGCGGAGTTCGTCGCCGATCACCGCGGCGCGGTCGTCCGTCGGCGAGTGCGGGATCCCCGCCGCCGCCCGCACCAGCCCGTCGGGGTCGAGCAGGCTGCCGCGGACGCGGGTGTTCGGCCAGACGCCGTCCTGGAGGCCCGTCACCACCACGACGTCGCACTCCAGTCCGACGGTGGCCGAGGGGGTCAGCACGCGGACCCGTCCGGCGGTCCGGTCCGGCCCGATGGAGTCCTCCGGCAGGTCCGCACCGAGGAGGTCGTCGACGAACACCCGGGCGGGGGCGTCCGGCGTCCGCTCGACGAAGCGCTTGGCGGCGGTGAACAGCCCGACGACCGCGTCGAGGTGCCGGTCCGCCTCGGCCGCGCCGACCCCGCCGGCGACGGACTGCGACCGCCACACGCCGGCCAGACCGCTGCGTTCCCAGAGGCCCCAGAGGATCTCCTCGATGCTCGCACCCGACTCGGCGTCCTGCCGTGCGGTCACGAAGCTCGTCGCGAGCCGCATCGCACGTCGGGCGAAGGCGGCGTCGATCGTGGCCAGGCGTTCCGGGGCGCCCAGCGCGTCAACGAGCAGTTCGTCGGCCGTGCGGGTCCCGCCACCGGCAAGCTCCTCACGGCGGAGCGCCAGGCGGAGCCGACGGATCGCCAGGGTGTCGAGCCCTCCCAGCGGCCCGGTCGCGAAGGACGTCGCCAGGTCGGCGTCGAGCGGCACGACCCCGAGCGCGACGGCGGCGGCGTCGACCAGCGTCCGGGACGCCGTGTCGTCACGCGGACGGGTCGGCGCGGCGCCGGCCGTGGCGGGGACCTCCGCCACCGAGAGCGCCCGGACCAGTTCGGGGATCGCCGCACCGCTGCGGGTGACGACGACCATCCGGTGCCACGGGACGCCGTCGAGCAGCCGGTGTTCGCGGAGGCGTCTCGCCACCGCGGCCACCATCGCGGAACGGCTGGGTGCTTCGAGGTGCAGGACCGCGTCGAAGCGGCCACGGGCCTCCCGGGCGAGGGCTGCACGCTGGCGACCGGCGGCGGCCGTGCCGATGCGCCCGGTGATGCCGGTGACCAGCGCGCGGACCGGCGCGGCGTGCCGGTGCACGGTGCCGAGCACGATCTCCTGCACGTGCGCGACCCCGAGGCGCGGGCCGAGCCGACCGAGCACGTCGGGCACGCCGCCGCGGAACGCGGAGGCGGCGATGTCCGGGTCACCGAACGCCACCACCTGCACACCGGAGCGGGCCAGGGCACCGAGCAGCGCGATCTCGCCCTCGACGAGTTCCTGCACGTCGTCGACGACCACCAGGCGCAGTGCGGCGACGGCCGGTGGCAGTTCGCCGCGGAGCACGGCTGCCGTGGCGAAGGCGACGAGTTCGGCGGCGTCGAGGCTCGTCGACCGGAACGCCGTGACGGCCGCCCGGTACTCGTCCACGAAGTCGCCAGCGGCGCGCCACTCGGGGTGTCCGGTGTCGTCGCCGAGCTCCCGCATGTCGTCGGGTTCGATGCCGGCGGCGACCGCGCGCATCATGAGGTCGCGGAGCGCGGTCCGGAAACCCGCACGCTCGCGGACCACCTCGGTGATCGGTGCCGGCCAGTCCGGACCCGTGCCGTCGAGTTCGTGGCCGTCCAGGAGGTCCGCGATGATCCGGTCCTGTTCGCCGCCGGTCAGGAGGGTCGGTGCGTCCTGCCCCTGTGCGGCCGCCGCGTGCGCGACCACCTGGAAGGCGAGGGAGTTGACCGTGCGGGCCAGGGCGCCCGGCGTGACCCGGTCCACCGCGGCGGCCAGACGGTCGCGGAGCGCGGTCGCGGCGACGCGCGCCGACGTGAGTGCGAGGACGGTCGCGTGCCCTGCCGGGTCGACCGCACCGGGGCGGGTGTACCGATCGGCCACCAGTCGGGTCAACGTGCTCGTCTTGCCGGTCCCCGGGGCGCCGATGACCGCCGCGTGCACCCCGTCGGGCAGGGTCAGCACGGCCTGCTGCGCCGGGTCGTCGACCAGTGCGCGAGCGACCGAGCCGAGGTCCGGCGCGGGCATCAGGGTGGTCGGTGGCACGGTCGTACGGTACCCACCGCGGCCGACATCGCGGGCCGCCCGCGCCGGGCTGAGGATGCCCTCGTGGGCCCGCGGCGAACGCCTCGTGCGCCCGCGGCGAACGCTCGGGGCCGGCCGGTGGCGCTCGACTAGGGTGAGGTCGTGGACATCAAGATCGGCATCATCAACAGCCCCCGCGAGATCGGTTTCGAGACGGCACAGACCGCCGACGAGATCGAGACCGCCGTGTCGGACGCCCTCGCGGCCAAGGCGACGCACATCTCCCTCAAGGACGACAAGGGCCGCCGTTTCATCGTGCCGGTCGCATCGCTCGCGTACGTCGAGGTGGGCTCGGAAGAGTCCCGCCGCATCGGCTTCTTCGCCTGACGCTCCCCGCATGGAGCTCCTCTTCGCCGTCCTCGGCGGGATCCTCCTGGGGGCGGTCGCCCACGTGGTCGTGCCCTGGCGCACGACCCGTGGGGTGCTGATCGGCCCCGTGGTCGGCGGCATCGTCGCGGCCGTCCTGTGGGAGGTCCTGACCTGGGCCGGTTGGTCGTACGGCGGGACCTGGATCTGGGTCGTCGCCCTGGTGGGTGCCGGCGTCGTCGCGCTCGTCGTCGAGGTCGTGTTCGGCCGTCGCCGCAGCGCAGCCGACGAGGCGCACTACGAGCGGATGGTCAAGCAGGGGGCCTGAGGCTCTCTTGCGTCGACCTGTCGCGGCGCTGGCAGATCGCTGTGTCGACCTGTTGCGGCGCTGGCGGATCGCTGTGGTGGGGCCGGACCGCTGCCACCGCGCCGCTCAGGCCGTCAGGCCGAGCGCGTCCATCCGGCGCGTGTGCGCGGCGATGAGTTCGGTCCAGACCGGCTCGAGCCGCTCCTGGTCCTCCCGAGCATGGGAGGCCAGCGCCGACCGGGCGACCAGCAGCGTGTCTCCCACGAGCCGCCGGCCCCACATCGCCAGACGGGACGCCACCACGGGGTCCTCGTCGATCCGGGCGGTGAGTTCCTCGACCACGGCGGGCTCTTCCCGGGTGTCGAACACCGTGCGCAGGCGCTGCCGGACGTCGATCGGCAGCGAGCGCAGCAGGTTCGCGAACAGGTCGTTGAGGATGCCGGCGGTGACGTACCCCGTGAGCATCGACTCGTACCAGTCCGCACCGCTCGTGCGCTCGAGGAAGCGGTCGATCGCGTCCCGGTGCGGGGCCATCAGATCGGCCGGCTCCTTGCCGCCGCGCTCGATCTCGGCCACGATGGCACGGTGCCGCTCGAGAGCGGTCGTCGCGAGCACCCCGGTGACCAGACGGCCCGAGAGCGTCGGCGCACCGGCGCCGGCACGGCCCATGGTCTCGTACAGCGACAGCTGCAGGTAGGCGGCCTGGCCGAGGTAGACGTCCAGCTCCGGGCTGACGTCGTCCAGCTGCAGACGCTCGACGGTCCCGCTGCGCGGGTTCCGCGACGCGAGCCAGGCTGCAGCGAGCTGCCCAGCACGCTTCCGGTTCCACCACGACACCACCCGCCCAGCATACGGGTCGGGTGATCCCCCTCCGGCACGTCGGTAGACTGGCCCGGACTCCTCCCCACGAACAGGGTGAACTTCTTGACTTTCTCAGAACTCCAGATCGAGCAGGACATCGTCGATGCGCTCGCGAGCAAGGGCATCATCGAGCCCTTCCCGATCCAGCAGCAGACGATCCCGCTCGCCCTGACCGGCCAGGACATCATCGGTCAGGCCAAGACCGGCACCGGCAAGACCTTCGGGTTCGGCCTGCCGCTGATCCAGCGCATCGGCGCCGACCCCGCACCGGGTGTGAAGGCGCTCGTCGTCGTCCCGACCCGTGAGCTCGCCGTGCAGGTGAGCGAGGACCTCGAGTCCGCGATGGTCAACCGTCCGACGAAGCTGGTCTCCATCTACGGCGGCAAGGCGTACGAGGGCCAGGTCGAGCAGCTCAAGGCCGGCGCGCAGATCGTCGTCGGCACGCCCGGGCGTCTCATCGACCTGCAGCGGCAGCGCCTGCTCGACCTCTCGCACGTGCAGGAGATCGTCCTCGACGAGGCCGACCGCATGCTCGACCTCGGGTTCCTGTCCGACATCGAGCGCATCTTCCAGGCGGTCCCCGAGGTCCGGCACACGATGCTCTTCTCGGCGACGATGCCGGCACCGATCGTCGCGCTCGCCCGCCGCTTCATGTCGCGCCCGGTGCACATCCGGGCGACGGACCCCGACGAGGGTCTGATGCAGGCGAACATCAAGCACGTTATCTACCGCGCCCACTCCCTGGACAAGGACGAGGTCATCGCCCGCATCCTGCAGGCCGAGGGTCGCGGCAAGACCGTCATCTTCACCCGCACCAAGCGTGCCGCAGCCCGCATCGTCGAGGAGCTGAAGGACCGCGGCTTCAACGCCGCCGCGGTCCACGGTGACCTCAACCAGGAGCAGCGCGAGCGCGCGATGGCCGCCTTCAAGGCCGGCAAGCGCGACGTCCTCATCGCGACGGACGTCGCCGCCCGCGGCATCGACGTGGACGACGTCACGCACGTCATCAACCACACGATCCCGGACGACCCGGACACGTACCTGCACCGCGCCGGCCGCACCGGTCGTGCGGGCAAGACCGGCATCGCGGTCACGTTCGTGGACTGGGACGACCTGCACAAGTGGACGCTGATCGACAAGGCACTCGAGTTCGGCATCCCCGAGCCCGTCGAGACCTACTCGTCGTCGCCGCACCTGTTCACCGACCTGGACATCCCGGCCGGCACCAAGGGCCGCCTGCCCGGCACCACGTCGCACGCGGCGACCGCCGGCACCGAGAAGTCGTCCGCTGGCTCGCGATCGGGCTCCGGCTCCGGCTCGCGTTCCGGCAGCGCCGGTGAGTCCCGGTCGCGCAACCGCAGCCGGTCCGCCGGTTCCGAGCAGTCCGGCTCGCGTCGCACCTCGGGTGACCGTCCGGCGACGGAGCGCTCTGCTCCCGCCGAGGACGTCACCGCCCAGGCTGCCACGGCGCATGCCGCCACCACCCCGGCCGACGGTGCGCCGTCCTCCCCCGCCGGTGACGAGTCGGGCGACGGCACGCAGAAGCGTCGCCGCCGTCGCCGCCGTCGTGGCGGCAGCGGCTCGTCCGAGGCGACCGCCTCGACCCCGCAGGGTTCCTCGGACGGCGAGTAGCGCCTCCAGACCGACGGCCCCGTCACCCCGGTGACGGGGCCGTCGTCGTTCCCGGGCCCGCTGGCGGCTCGGCGGCGGCGTGGTGTGCGAAAGCGACAGATCTGCGCCGGATCCCTCGCGCGATCTGTCGCTTTCGCGTCTCCGTCGCGCACCGCGCCGCCGGACGGGAGGCCCGCGGCCGGTCCCGCAGGACCGCGTGCAGGCCAGGCGCGTCAGAACAGGCGCGAGCCCGGGCCGACGACGGGCGCGCTGCCGGTCGCCTGCTCGACGATCGCGTCGAACGAACGGCGTGCCGTGCGGTGCTCGCCGAGGCGGTTGGGTTTGCCCTCGCCGTGGTAGTCGCTCGACCCCGTGACGAAGAGCCCGAACTGCGCGGTCCAGTCCAGGAGCGTCCGCTTGCCGTGCGCCTGGTTCTCGCGGTGGTCGACCTCGAGACCTGCGAGACCCGCGTCGACGAGCTCGCGGAGCATCGGCTCGTCGATCACGATCCCGCGCGAGGACGCCGCCGGGTGTGCGATCACGGGGACACCACCCGCTGCACGGATCAGCTCCACGCCACGCAGCGGGGTCGGGGCCTCGTGCGGCTCGTAGTAGCCGGAGGACGGGTGCAGGATGCCGCGGAACGCCGCGCTCCGGTCGGTCTCGAGGCCGAGTCGGACCAGGGCGTCGGCGATGTGCGGGCGACCGATCGTCGCGCCCTCGCTCGACTCGGCCAGGACGTCGTCCCAGGTGATCGGGTGGTCGCGGCCGATGGCGTCGACCATGCTGCGAGCGCGGGTGAGGCGGCCGTCGCGGATCGCGGTGGTCTCGGCGACCAGGCCCGGGTCCTGCGGGTCGACCAGGTAGCCGAGGACGTGCACGCTGCGCCAGCCGATCCGGGTGCTGAGCTCGAGCCCTGGCACCAGCGTCATCGGGAGCTGCCGGACCGCTTCGGTCGCCTCGTGCCACCCCGCGGTGGTGTCGTGGTCGGTCAGGGCGACGCCGTCGAGGCCGCTGGCCGCCGCAGCCCGGACGAGGTCCGCCGGGCGCTCGGTGCCGTCGGAGACGCTCGAGTGAGCGTGCAGGTCGATGAACGGATCAGGCACGCCGCAATGCTATCCACAGGTCACCAGCCGGTCGGACGCCGTTCACAGACGAGGGTCCGGCCGACATGAGCGCGGTCGACTCCGGCGATGAGCGTGTGCGGACGGCGGCGCCGGAGCCTGATCGGTGGAGCGGTGGGATGATGGGACGCATGGCCGACACCACTCCCCGCGCGACGAGCAACCGCTCCACCACTCCCGGCTCGTCCGTCTTCAAGGACCACATCGCGTCGAACTGGGCGGAGCGCGAGCGTCCGCTCCCGGCGCCCCGTGAACAGTCCGCCTTCGCTGCCGCGCGTCGTGCGCGGCTCTCCGAGCTGCACACCGGCCGGACGCTCGTCATCCCCGCCGGGCAGGCGAAGGTCCGCTCGAACGACTGCGACTACCCGTTCCGCCCGCACTCCGCCTTCGCGCACCTGACCGGGTGGGGCACGGACACCGTCGTCGGTTCCGTGCTGGTCCTCACGCCGAACGGCAGCGGACACGACGCCACGCTCTACTTCCGTGCGACCGCCGGCCGCGACTCCGAGGAGTTCTACGCCAACCCCGAGATCGGCGAGTTCTGGGTCGGCCCGCGCCCCTCCCTGCCCGAGGTCGCCGCCGACCTCGGACTGGCGACGGCCGACCTCGGGGAGCTCGACGGCGTCCTCGACGGGCTCGACGCCTCGGTGCTGGTCGTCCGCGACGCAGACACCGACTTCACGCGTGCGCTCGACGAGCGTCTGGGTGCGACGGTCGGCGGCGCCGAGGAGCAGGACGACGCCCCGGCGACGACGGACGTGCTCTCCCGCGACCTGTCCGAGCTGCGCCTGGTGAAGGACGCGTACGAGGTCAACGAGCTGCGCAAGGCCGTCGACGCCACGCAGCACGGCTTCGACGACGTCATCGCCGACTTCGACGCCGTCCTGGCGCACCCCCGCGGGGAGCGCATCGTCGAGGGCACCTTCAACCGCCGTGCCCGCGCCGACGGCAACACGGTCGGCTACGACACGATCGCGGCTGCCGGCCACCACGCCTGCATCCTGCACTGGACGCGGAACGACGGTGCCGTGCAGCCGGGGGACCTCATCCTCATCGACGCCGGGGTCGAGGTCGACTCGTTCTACACGGCAGACATCACCCGCACGCTGCCGGTCAGCGGCACGTTCTCCCCCGTGCAGCGGATGGTCTACGAGGCCGTCCTGGAGGCTGCCGACGCGGCGTTCGCGATCGTCAAGCCCGGCATCACCTTCCGGGAGGTCCACGCGACCGCCATGCAGGTCATCGCCCGGAAGACGGCCGAGTGGGGCTTCCTGCCGGTCTCCGCCGACGAGTCGCTGCTGCCGGAGAACCAGTTCCACCGCCGCTACATGGTGCACGGCACGAGCCACCACCTCGGTCTCGACGTGCACGACTGTGCCAAGGCCCGGCGTGAGATGTACCTCGACGGCATCGTGCAGCCCGGCATGGTGTTCACGATCGAGCCCGGGCTGTACTTCCAGCAGGACGACCTGACCGTGCCGGAGGAGTTCCGCGGCATCGGTGTCCGCATCGAGGACGACGTCCTGGTGACCGAGGACGGGGCCGAGAACCTCTCGGCGCACATCCCCAGGACCCCCTCGGAAGTGGAGGGGTGGATCGCCCGCACTCCGCGCTAGCCTGGGGCTCGTGAGCGCTGAAGCCCCCTCGAGCACCTTCCTGATCGACGTCGAGCACTTCGACTCGCCCGACGCACAGCGGTTGCGTGCAGCCCAGCGCATCGAGATCGACAGCACGTACGGCGCGGACACCGAGCCCGGCCCGAAACCGACGGCGGACTCGA
Organism: Curtobacterium sp. MCBD17_030; assembly: GCF_003224255.1. Classification (NCBI taxonomy): domain Bacteria; kingdom Bacillati; phylum Actinomycetota; class Actinomycetes; order Micrococcales; family Microbacteriaceae; genus Curtobacterium; species Curtobacterium sp. MCBD17_030. Next base: position 74,666 of record NZ_QKLI01000005.1, read on the forward strand.
TCGCGGTGTTCTTCGTGGCGCGTGACGGTGACGGCACCCCGGTGGGCTGCGGCGGCCTGCGGATCGTCGACGACGGCATCGCCGAGGTGAAGCGGATGTACGTGCGGACGGAGTCCCGCGGATCCGGTGTCGCGGCCGCCATGCTGCGTCGGCTGGAAGAGGCGGCGCTCGACCTCGGGTCGCCGGCGCTGGTCCTCGAGACCGGCAGCGAGCAGAAGCGGGCGATCGCCTTCTACGAGCGTGAGGGGTTCAGCCGCATCGCAGCCTTCGGCCCCTACGTCGGCGCCGACCGCTCGGTCTGCTACTCGAAGATCCTCTGACCGGCGGGCGCCGACCAGCGGGCGCCGACCAGCGGGCGCCGAGCAGCAGGCACCGAACAGCAGGGGCCGGGCAGCGGGCCCTGCACTCGGCTCGCCCGGCAACGAGGAGGGGCTCCCGGACCATCTGGTCCGGGAGCCCCTCCTCGTCAGCGCGGGTGGTGGTCAGTCACCGCGTTCGTCCTCGCGACGAGCCTGGTCGGTGTCGACCGTCGCACGCTCGCCCGTCTGCTCCTCGGACTCGGGAGCGGCGGTCCGCTCGCCGTAGCGGGGGCCGTCGTTCGTGCCGTGCTGCGCCGAACCCTCGGGGCGCTGTGGCGGGTTCACGCCGCGGTCACCGGAGGCGTCGCGGGCGGCACCGTCGTTGGTGCCGTACCGCGGGCCTCCCGTCGAGTCGCGGCGAGCGTCGTCGGCGGGAGCCCGGCGAGCGGAGTCGTCGTCCGTCCCGTAGCGGGGACCGTCGTTGGTGCCGTAACGGGGACGGCCGTCCGGCGTCGGTGCCGCCTGCTGGCCGGTGCCCGGCTGCTGGTGCGGCGTGGCGTGGCCGCCGTAGGGCGAGCCCTGCTGCCCCTGCTGGCCCTGCTGGCCGTACTCGCCGTACTGCGGAGCACGGCCCTGCGTCGGCACACCCTGGCCGGGACCGCCCTGCGGAGCACCACCCGGCCCGACCCCGGGACGCCACGGCTGCTGGCCGACCTGACCCTGCTGTCCGACCTGACCCTGCTGGCCGTACTGCCCCTGCTGGCCCTGTTGCCCGTACTGCCCCGGCTGTCCGCCTTGCTTCGGGTTCCCAGCACCCGGCTGGTCCCACGCCGTGTGCTGGATCGCGCCGGCCTGCCCGAGGATGCGCTGCGCCTGCCCGGAGAGCTCCGGCTCGACGACGATCTGGTAGTTCGTGGCGAGGACCTGGTGGACGCTCGTGAAGTCGCGCTGTCGCTTCGTGATGGCGAAGGAGACGATGCCGTAGAGCATGCCGAAGCCTGCACCGATGACCGCTGCGGCGGCGAAGAGCCCGCCGGCCGACGGTGAGAAGAGGGTGAGGACGATGCCGAAGAAGAACCCGAGCCAGAGCCCGGAGAGCGCTCCCGCGAGGGCGGCGCGGCCGTAGGTCATCTTGCCGGTGACCCGCTCGACGGTCTTGAGGTCGTTCCCGACGATGGCCAGCTTGGCGACCGGGAAGTCCGCTTCGGCGAGCTTCGCGACCACGCGCTGTGCTTCCGGGTAGCTGTCGTAGGTGCCGAGGACGTCACCGCGGGGCAGCGTGGGGAACGCCTGTGCCGTGCGGCCGCCGAAGGGGCTCTGAGTGCTCACACAGTCATCATCCACCGGGCTCCTTGCGATCGCACGAGAACCACCAGGGAAGGGGCGGCGAGCGCGCCGGGACGAGCGACTACGCTGGACGGGTGAGCGCCTCGAAGGTCTTCGTCGCCCGCTTGGCCGGGTGCTCCGTCTTCGACCCCGCGGGCGATCGGGTGGGTCGGGTCCGGGACGTCCTGGTCGTCTACCGCCGGGTCGACGCCCCGCAGGTCGTCGGGTTGATCGTCGAGGTCCCCGGCAAGCGCCGGATCTTCGTCAGCATCGGCCGGATCACGTCGATCGGCGCCGGGCAGGTCATCACGACGGGCCTGGTCAACATGCGCCGCTTCGAGCAGCGCGGTGGCGAGGTCCGGGTGATCGCGGAGATCCTCGGCCGCAAGGTGCTCATCAAGAAGGAGCAGATCCGCGCGACCATCGAGGACGTCGCGATCGAGGACCACGGGCAGGGCGACTGGTCGATCGCGCAGCTCTTCCTCCGCAAGCCGAAGACCACGCCGTCGCCGTTCGGCAAGGGCCCGACGACGTTCGCCGCCTGGAACGAGGTCACCGAGGACGAGCTGCCGGGTGAGTCGCAGTCGGCCGAACACGTGATCGCCGCCTACTCGGACCTGGTGCCCGCCGACCTGGCCTCGACCCTGCTCGACCTGCCGTCCGAGCGACGCTTCGAGGTCGCCGAGGAACTGCCGGACAACCGTCTGGCCGACGTCCTCGAGGAGATGCCGGACCAGGAGCGGATCGAGATCCTCTCGGCGCTCCGTGACTCCCGTGCCGCCGATGTCCTCGACCAGATGCAGCCCGACGACGCCGCCGACCTGCTGGCGCAGCTGCCGGCGGAGCGCAGCGAAGCCCTCCTCGAGCTCATGGAGCCGGAAGAGGCGCAGGACGTCCGGATGCTGCTCGAGTACGAGCCGGACACCGCGGGTGGTCTGATGACCACCGAGCCGGTGATCCTGTCCGCCGACTCGACCGTCGCCGAGGGCCTCGCCCTGATCCGGCGCCACGAGCTGGCCCCGGTGCTCGGGGCCGCGGTCTGCGTGACGCTGCCGCCGTACGAGCCGCCGACCGGCCGCTTCCTCGGCCTGGTGCACTTCCAGCGGATGCTCCGGTACCCGCCGAACGAGCGCCTCGGCACCCTGATCGACCAGCAGACCGAGCCGGTCAAGGTCGACGCGAGTGCCGCTGAGGTGACCCGCGTGATGGCGACCTACAACCTCCTGTCCGTCCCCGTGGTCGACGACGCCCACCGACTCGTCGGGGTGGTGACCATCGACGACGTCCTCGACCACGTCCTGCCGGACGACTGGCGGAGTCAGGACGAGGCCGACGCCAACCCGGGCGCGGTCTCGCGCCCCCGCTCACTGACACGCAGAGCACCGCTGACCTCGGGAAGGAGGACGACTCGTGGCACGCACGGATGAGAACCGCAGGGAACGACCCGAGGAACGTCTCGACTCCCCGAAAGGCATGCGCACCCGCGTCCTGCCGACCCGACGCCGAGGGCGCGGGGACGCGTTCGGTCGCGCCACCGAGGGCATCGCCCGTGCGATGGGCACGCCCTGGTTCCTCATCGGCCTGACGCTCTTCTGCGTGCTCTGGATGGGGTGGAACACGCTGTCGCCGAAGTCGTGGCAGTTCGACTCGGCGGCGATCGGCTTCACCGCCCTCACCCTCGTGCTCTCACTGCAGGCCTCGTACGCGGCGCCGCTGATCCTGCTCGCGCAGAACCGCCAGGACGACCGAGACCGTGTGCAGTTCGAGCAGGACCGGCAGCGGGCCGAGCGGAACCTGGCAGACACCGAGTACCTCGCCCGCGAGGTCGTGGCACTCCGCCTGGCGATGCGCGACATGGCGTCGAAGGACTTCATCCGCGCCGAGCTGCGGTCACTGCTCGAGGAGCTCGACCGCCGCGACGGCGAGCACGAGGACCTCGACGACCTGGACGACCGAGACCGGGACCGCGCGCGGGGCCAGGGGCACGACCGGGGCCACGACCGTTCGGCGACACGTGGCTGACGTCTCCCGGCCGGAGGACCAGCTCGGCACGGCGGTCCTGGCTGCCCTCGGCCGCGTCATCGACCCCGAGATCCGCCGCCCCGTGACCGAGCTGGACATGATCCGAGGGGTCGACGTGCAGCCGGGAGGCTCGGTGCGCGTCGACCTGCAACTCACGATCGTGGGGTGTCCGGCTGCCGACACCATCGAACGCGACGTGCACGACGCTGCGGCGTCCGTCCCTGGAGTGACGAGCGTCGCGGTCGACGTCGACGTGATGTCGCCGGCGCAGCGGGCCGCCCTGACCGACCGGCTGCGGGCGGGCCGACCGAAGGGCGTCCAGTTCACGCCGGACTCGCTGACGAGGGTGATCGCGGTGACGAGCGGCAAGGGCGGCGTCGGCAAGTCCACGGTGACGGCGAACCTGGCCGTCGCCCTCGCTCGTCGCGGGCAGCGGGTCGGCATCGTCGACGTCGACGTGCACGGCTTCAGCATCCCGGGCCTGATGGGCCTCACCGACGAGCACGGCGTCGCGCCTCGCCCGACCCGCGTGGACAGCATGATCCTGCCGCCGGTCGCCCACGAGGTGAAGGTCGTCTCGATCGGCATGTTCGTCGACGACGTCTCCACCGCGGTGTCCTGGCGCGGGCCGATGCTGCACCGGACGGTCAACCAGTTCCTGTCCGACGTGTGGTTCGGCGACCTCGACGTGCTCCTGCTCGACATGCCGCCCGGCACCGGTGACGTGGCGATCTCCGTCGGCCAGCTGCTGCCGCACGCCGAGGTCCTCGTCGTGACCACGCCACAGGCTGCTGCGGCGGACGTCGCCGAGCGCAGCGGGATCGTCGCCCGGCAGACGGGTCAGCGGGTGATCGGCGTCGTCGAGAACATGGCGGGACTCGTGCAACCCGACGGCAGTGTGCTGCACCTCTTCGGCGAGGGCGGCGGCGACGAGACCGCCCGACGGCTCTCCCGCGGGCAGGACTCCCCCGTGCCGGTACTCGGCCGGGTGCCGCTCTCGGTGCCGCTGCGTGCCGGGGGTGATGCGGGCCTCCCGGTCGTGCTGGGTGACCCGACGGACGCCGCAGCCGTCGCGCTCGACGCGGTGGCCGACCGGCTCACCGCGATGGGGCGCGGCCTCGCCGGACGGAGGCTCGGCCTCTCGCTGTCGTGAGGCGGCCGGGCTGCGTCAGGTCGATTCGGCGTCGTACGGTGCCGCCTCGCCGGCTGCCAGCGGCACGATCGGCGCGGGCGCACGGACCTTCGACGCAGTCACCGTCGCCGCGGCCGCAGCCGCCTCGGCACCGGCGGACGGGGAGTCGAGCAGGGCGTCGCGGATGATCCGACGCGGGTCGTACTGACGCGGGTCCAGCTTCTGCCAGTCCACGTCGTCGAAGTCGGGGCCCATCTCCTCGCGCATCCGGTCCTTCGCGGTGTCCGCAAACCGGCGGACGGCCTTGACGAAGTCGGCGAGCTTCTGGGCGTACACGGGCAACCGCTGCGGCCCGAGCAACAGCACGGCGATGATCCCGATGAGCAGGATCTTGTCGAGCTGGATGTTCACGGGAGCGAGCCTAACGCGTGGAGTCGGCGAGTCACCCGTAGAGTTGACCGACGAGGAGTGTGCGTGTCAGAGAAAGACTCGAACTGGAAGTTCGCGGAGGACATCGTCTCCGAACCCGACGGTGTCGCCCGTGCCCGTGAGCGCTCCCTCGAGCTCGGGGTCGAAGCCGTCTCACCCGCCATCGGCGCGCAGATGAGCGTGATCGCCGCCGCCTCGCGGGCGACGAGCATCATCGAGATCGGCACCGGGCTCGGCGTCTCCGGGCTGTACCTGCTCGCGGGTGCACCCGATGCGACCCTGACGACGATCGACGTCGAGATCGACCACCAGCAGGACGCCCGGGACGCCTTCATCGCCGCCGGCACCGCGCCCGGACGGGTCCGACTGATCCCGGGCCGCGCGGCGCAGGTGCTGCCGCGGATGAACGACGCCTCGTACGACGTCGTGCTCATCGACGCCGACCCGGAACACGTCATCGAGTACGTCGAGCACGGCCTGCGGCTGGCGAAGACCGGTGGCACCGTGCTCGTTCCGCACGCCCTGTGGCGCGGCAAGGTCGCGGACCCCGTCAAGCGGGACCGCGCGACGACCGACTTCCGGCTGCTCCTGACCGAGGTGTCCACCTCCGGTGCGGTCCGCAGCGCCCTGTCCCCCGCGGGCGACGGGCTGCTGCAGATGACGAAGCTCACCGACTGACCGCGGTCGCACGGCGTGCCGCCTGCGGTTCGCCGCGGTCGCACGGCGTGCTGCCGACTGCCCGGTTCGGCGGCCGTTCGTACGACGTCGCAGCGCGACCAGGGCCGGCCGGGAGGCACGACTCACGCCAGGTGCCGCAGGTACCGCTCCGGCGCCTCGAGGAACGCCCGCTGGTTCCGGACGAGATCCAGGTCTGCCCAGGCGCTCCGCCGGATGCCCCACTCCCCCACCTCGAGGACGGTCGCGTCCGGGAACGCGGCGAGCACCGGCGAGTGCGTCGACAGGATCACCTGACCGACACCGTCCTCGACGATGGACTGCAGGAGCGCGATCAGCGACAGGCAGCCCGAGAACGACAGCGCCGACTCCGGTTCGTCGAGCAGCCACAGCCCGGGCCACCGCGCCCGTTCGATGACGAAGTCCAGGAACGACTCGCCGTGGCTGCGCTCGTGGAACCGCGGCTCGGGGCGGCTCGGGTTCGGGTGCTGCTCCAGGTAGGTGAAGAAACCGTGCATGGTCTCGGCACGCAGGAAGAACCCACTGCGCGCTGCCCCGAAGTCGCGAACCAGGCGGATGTGTTCCCACAGGTCGGACTCGGACGGTCGTGTCGAGTGCCCGGACCCGGTCGATCCGCCCTCCGGCGCCATGCCGAACGCCAGTGCGATCGCCTCGACCAGGGTCGACTTCCCGACGCCGTTCTCACCGACCAGCACCGTGACGGGACCGAGTTCGAGCCCCTCGTCGAGCAGCTGCCGGACCGGTGCCAGGGTCGCCGGCCAGTCGTCGCGCGGCATCGGGTCCGGGTCGAGGTACTCCTCGATGCGGCGGACCGGCAGGTTGCGGACGCGGTCCCGGGGCACGTGACCATCATGCCGGGCGGGACCGACAGCCTCCAGGTCGTGTCTCCGCGATCGAGTCTCGGCCGGCGAGTCATCCCCACCGGGTCTCCGCCGATGCCGGACGCACGGAAGGTCCGGGACGTACGCGTCCCGGACCTTCCGTGGTGGTGCGTCGACGAACTAGGCCGAGACGACCTCTGCCAGTGCGTCGTGGAGTTCCTTGGCCTCGGCGTCGTTGACCGAGACCACCAGGCGGCCTCCACCCTCGAGCGGAACCCGCACGATGATGAGTCGACCCTCCTTGACAGCCTCCATCGGCCCGTCGCCGGTCCTCGGCTTCATTGCTGCCATCAGATTGTCCCCTTTCGTGCAGTACGAACAGGGGCCATTATCCCGTAGACAGGCACGACTGCGAAACCGCCCAGGTCGGGGGTGCTCCCTGAGCGCACCCTGAGCGTCACGGCGGCGTCCAGTCGTACCCGTCCACCCACCAGCAGAAGTACAGCCAGGTCCACTGCAGGACGACCGCCAGGACCACCATCGCGACCCGGTAGACCCGCGATCGGGGCAGCGCGACGACCCCGAGCAGCGGAGCGATCGGCAGCAGGATCCGCCACGTGCTGGACTGCGGGAAGAACACCGCCAGCAGGTACACCAGGTACGCGACACCCCAGAGTCGGAGCTCCAGGCCGATGCGCCGAGCGGCTGGCTGGAACACCACGGCGACGAAGCCGGCCAGCACCACGACCAGCAGGATCGTGCCCGCCGGCTGGTGGAACCACCACCCGAAGCCCTGCACCCAGGGGGTGAAGGGCACGAGTTCCCCCCAGCCGATGTACGACGACCGCCAGGCGAGCTCGGTGTCGGTGTACGCGCGGGGCACACCGGTGGCGGCCCAGGCGATCGCGGGCCAAGCCAGACCGACCAGTCCGGACACCACGGCAACGATCGCCGGGGCGACGGCCGTCCGCACCGTCAGCCGCTCGGGCATCCGGAGCCAGGCCGGACGGAGCACACCGACGACCACGAACAGGCCCATCAGGAGGGCGAACGCCAGACCGGTCGGACGGGTGATCCCGAGGAGCAGGACCACGGGCAGCATCGCCCAGTACCGCCGCTGCACCAGGAGCAGCAACGCGACGAGCAGGAGCAGCAGGCCCATCGCCTCGGCGTAGGCGACCTGGAACATCACCGAGACCGGAGCGACGCAGAACAGGACCGTGGCGAAGGTCGCGCGGGCCGGGTCGAGGAAGCGCCCCATCAGACGCCGGAAGACCAGGGCCGCGCCCCAGCCGGCGAGCAGCGACACTCCGACGGCCACGAACTCGAACGATGCGCCGGTGACCGTCATGAGTGCCCGGACCGTGAACGGGTACGCGGGCATGAACGCCCACGCGTTCTCGGTCACGTGCCCGGCGGCGTCGATCGGCAGCGTCGACGGGTAGCCGGACGCGGCGATCACCCGGTACCAGGCGCCGTCCCAGATCGAGGCGAACGACAGGTACGACGGGTGCTGCACCGTGAACGAGTTCGCGGTCTGGATCCGCGCGAAGCCGGACATCAGCGCCGTCGTCAGGACGCGCGAGAGCGTGTAGACGACGGTGATCCGCAGCCACCACGGCAGCAGCCGCCACCGGACGACCACCCACGACCGCCCCGCTCGCGGCGACCGTGCGCGGGGCACGGCCGACGAGGCGGTGGTCACGCCGTCAGCCACCGCCGCAGCCCGTCCTCGACGGCCGTGATCTGGGCGACGGGGACCTGTTCGTCGTCGTGGTGCGCGAAGACCGGCTCGCCGGGGCCGTAGTTCACGGCCGGGACGCCGAGCGCGGAGAACCGGGCGACGTCGGTCCAGCCGTACTTCGGCCGCGGCGCCGGACCGCCGACGGCCGCGACGAACTGCTGCGCCAGCGGGGCGTCGAGGCCGGGGCGGGCGCCGGCTGCCAGGTCCACGATCGTGACGTCGTAGCCGTCGAAGAGCTCACGGATGTGCGCGACGGCCTCTTCCGCCGAGCGCGACGGCGCGAAGCGGTAGTTCACGTGCACCATCGCCTCGTCGGGGATCACGTTGCCGGCGATGCCGCCCGAGATGCCCACGGCGTTCAGACCCTCGCGGTACTCGAGCCCGTCCACCGTCACCGTGCGGGGCTCGTACGCGGCGAGGGTGGCCAGGATCGGGGCGGTCTTGTGGATCGCGTTGTCGCCGATCCAGCTGCGCGCACTGTGGGAGCGCTTGCCGGACGTGCGGACCTCGGCGCGCAGGTTGCCGTTGCAGCCACCCTCGATCTGCGCCCCCGACGGCTCCCCCAGGATCGCGAAGTCGCCGGCGAGCAGTTCGGGCCGCGTGCGGGCCAGACGACCGAGGCCGTTCAGCGCGTCGCTGACCTCTTCGTGGTCGTAGAAGACCCACGTCACGTCGACGTTCGGCGCGACGAGGTCGACCGCGAGCTTGAGCTGCACCGCGCAGCCGGCCTTCATGTCGACCGTCCCGCGCCCCCAGAGGATCTCGGTGCCGTCGTCGGCGGTGCGGAACTCCGTCGGCAGGTTGTCGTTGAGCGGCACGGTGTCGATGTGCCCGGCGATCACCACGCGACGTGCGCGACCGAGCTGCGTGCGGGCGACGACGGCGTCCCCGTCGCGGACCACGTCGAGGTGCTCGAGCGGGGCCAGGGCGGCTTCGATCGCGTCGGCGAGGGCACCTTCGTTGCCGGACACCGATTCGATGTCGCAGATCGCGCGGGTGATGTCGATGGACGAGGCGGAGAGGTCGAGCGGCTGCGGCATGCGGGCAGCCTACCGATCGTTCCCCGCAGGTCGGCAGTTCTCCACAGGAGTCCGGGTGGACGGTCTCCGGAGGTGGCTGCTCGCTACCCTCGGAGGGTGACCGAGACGACCCCGCAGCCCGACACCTCCGACAACTCCCGCGCCTCGCACGCGTGGGGCCACGGCCTCGCGACGATCGCCTCTGACGGCACCGTGCTCGACACCTGGTTCCCGACGACGCACCTCGGCCGGGTGCCCACCGACGCGACCGTCCCCGACGAGCTCGTCGCGGCCGCCGGTGACGACCCGCGCCGTGACGTCCGGATCGAGACCGTCACCGTCGAGATCGCCATCGACGACGCGCCCGCGAGCACCCCGGACGCCTACCTCCGCCTGCACCTGCTCAGCCACCTGCACGTGCGGCCGAACGAGATCTCCCTCGACGGCGTCTTCGGCCACCTGCCGATCGTCGCGTGGACGAACGCCGGCCCGGTGCTCCCCGAGACGCTCGCCCGGCTGCGGCCGACCCTGCAGCGCGCCGGGATCGCCGTGCACGCGATCGACAAGTTCCCGCGGCTGGTCGACTACGTCGTGCCGGACCGCGTCCGCATCGGCGACGCCAACCGGGTCCGACTCGGCGCCCACCTGGCACCGGGCACCACCGTCATGCACGAGGGCTTCGTCAACTTCAACGCCGGCACCCTCGGCGAGGCGATGATCGAGGGACGTGTCTCGCAGGGCGTCGTCGTCGGCGAGGGCACCGACATCGGCGGCGGCGCGTCGATCATGGGCACGCTCTCCGGCGGTGGCACCCACCGCGTGCGGCTCGGAGCACGTGCCCTGCTCGGCGCGAACGCCGGGCTCGGGATCTCGCTCGGTGACGACTCCGTGGTCGAGTCCGGACTCTACGTCACCGCCGGCACGAAGGTCGTCCTGGTCGGCGCCGCACCGAACCCGGACGGCACACCCCGCACCGTGAAGGCCGTCGAGCTCTCGGACGCGCCGAACGTCCTGTTCCGCCGCAACTCCCTGACCGGGGCGGTCGAGGCGCTGCAGCGGAAGGGCGAGGGGATCCAGCTGAACACCGCGCTGCACGCCTGACACGCGCGTACCGGCGCGACCAGCCAGGAGGCCCGTCACCCGTCCGTCGGACGGGTGACGGGCCTCCACTGCGTCGCAGGGAGCTGCAGGTCACCGCGGAGGCGGGACCGGGACCGGGACCGGGCCCGGGCTCGGGCTCCGCTCGCTCTGGTCCTCGGCTCCGGTCCGCCGCCCAGTCCGGTCGGGTCCGGTCCGGTCGGCTCCGCCGCCCAGTCCGGTCCGCGCCGGTCCGCCGCCCCGGCGGCCACGCACGCGATCAGCCCGACGAACGGCTGAGCGGGCGGAACACCAGGCTGCGGCGACGGACGTCCACGGAGATCCGCCCGCTCGCAACCGAGGCGCCGGGGGCCGGTGCCGGTCCACGAGCACCGCACCGGGCCTCCAGGCCGTCGCACCACCCACCTGCTGGACCCGCACGTCCGACGAGCGGGCGGAACACCAGGCTGCGGCGACGGACGTCCGCGGAGTTCCGCCCGCTCGCGACCGGGGCACCGGGGGCCGGTGCCGGTCCACGAGCACCGCACCGGGCCTCCACGCCGTCGCCCGACCCACCCGCTGGACCCGCACGTCCGACGAGCGGGCGGAAGACCAGGGTGCTCTCGCGGAACAACCGCGCGTTTGCGCCCGCTCGCGCTCGCCCGAGCGGTCGACCCCGCTCGAGGCGCGGCGAAGAGCACTCCGGGGCGGCCGAGCGCGACGGGCCGAGCTCCGCCCGGGCGCGAACGGGCGGAACGCCAGGGTGGGCCGCCGCGTGACCGCACCGTTCCGCTCGCTCGGCGGCGGGAGGACGGGACGCGGACGGCGCGATCCACCCGGGCACGGCGCGGACACGCGCGTCGCCCGCGACACGCGGGACCCGCACGACGCGAGCGACCCGCCCGACCCGCTGGACCCGAAAGACCCGAACGCGGACGTGTGCGGACGTGTGCGGACATGCTTGGAGGCCCGGCGCCGGTCCACGAGACCGGCTCCGGGCCTCCAGGCGGTCACGCCCACCCCTCCGGAGGCGAGCGGACCGACGAGCGCGTCAGCGCTGCGGCACGTGCCGCTCCGGGTACCCCACGTACAGCTGCTGCGGGCGCCCGATCTTGTTCAGCGGGTCGTTGTTCAGTTCGCGCCACTGCGCGATCCAGCCGGGCAGCCGACCGATGGCGAACAGCACCGTGAACATCCGCGGCGGGAAGCCCATCGCCTTGTAGATGATGCCGGTGTAGAAGTCGACGTTCGGGTAGAGCTTGCGGCTGACGAAGTACTCGTCCTCGAGTGCGATCTGCTCGAGTTCCTTCGCGATGTCGAGCAGGTCGTCCTGCACGCCGAGTGCCTCGAGGACCTCGTCCGCGGACTCCTTGACGAGCTTCGCTCGGGGATCGTAGTTCTTGTAGACGCGGTGTCCGAAGCCCATGAGCTTCACCCCGCGCTCCTTGTTCTTCACCCGCTCGACGAAGCGCGTCACGGGCTCGCCGGAGTCCTTGATCTGCTGCAGCATCTCGAGGACGGCTTCGTTCGCGCCGCCGTGCAGCGGACCGTAGAGGGCGTTGATGCCGGCCGAGATCGACGCGAACATGTTCGCCTTGGTCGAGCCGACCAGCCGGACGGTCGAGGTGGAGGCGTTCTGCTCGTGGTCCTCGTGCAGGATGAGCAGTCGGTCGAGGGCCTTCGAGAGCACCGGGTTCGGCTCGTACGGCTCGGCCATCGTTCCGAAGTTCAGCCGCAGGAAGTTGTCGACGAAGGACAGGCTGTTGTCCGGGTAGAGGAACGCCTGACCAATCGCCTTCTTGTGCGCGTACGCGGCGATGACCGGGAGCTTGGCGAGGAGCCGGACGGTCTGCAGTTCGACCTTCTCGGGATCATCGACGTCCATGTCGTCCTCGTAGTACGTCGACAGGGCGCTGACCGCACTGGACAGCACGGACATCGGGTGCGCCGAGTGCGGCAGCGCGTCGAACAGGCGCCGGAGGTCCTCGTGCAACAGGGTGTGGCGGCGGATCCGGCTGTCGAACGCCTCGAGCTCACTCGGGGTCGGCAGCTCGCCGTAGATGAGGAGCCAGGCGACCTCGAGGAACGTGCAGTTCGCTGCGACCTCGGCGATCGGGTAGCCGCGGTAGCGGAGGATCCCCTGGTCGCCGTCGATGTACGTGATCGCGCTCTTGGTGGCCCCGGTGTTCACGAAGCCGTAGTCGAGCGTGTTCAGCCCGGTCTGCTTCTTGAGCGACGAGATGTCGATCGTGGAGGCGCCGTCGACGCTCTGCAGGATCGGGAACTCCGCCGTTCCCCCCGGGAACGTCAACGTGGCCGTCTCGGTCGCCTGTTCGGCACCGGGGCTCACGGGGACGGGCGTCGTGGGCGGTGTGGCCGTCTTCTGAGCGTCGTTGGCAGTGTCAGTCACGCTGGACAGCCTAATCGCGGCGACTGTCGCTCGGGTACATGCAGCGGCTCCGGAGTTGGTGTGGAACCACTGTTGCGCGGACGCGTCGCGGGTGGGCGGGTGTTCGTCCGGGAGGCCCGTCAGCCGTTCGCGACCCGGCCCGCGCTGGCGAGACGCTGGGCTGCGGCGGCGATCCGGTCGTCGGTCGCGGTCAGCGCGACGCGCACGTGTCGGGCGCCGGCCGCCCCGTAGAACGTGCCCGGGGCGACGAGGATGCCGTGCTCGGCGAGCCACGCGACGGTGTCGAGCGCGGGCTCGTCTCGGGTCGCCCAGAGGTACAGTCCGGCGCCGCTGGCGTCGATGCGGAAGCCGGCACGTTCGAATGCCGTCCGGAGCACGTTCCGCCGGTTGCGGTACCGGGTCTTCTGCTGTTGGACGTGCGTCTGGTCCTCGAGCGCGACGATCATCGCCTGCTGGACCGGCAGCGGCGGCATCATGCCGGTGTGCTTGCGGATCGCCAGGACGTCCGCGAGCAGGACCGGGTCGCCGGCGACGAAGGCTGCGCGGTAGCCGGCGAGGTTCGACTGCTTCGACAGCGAGTAGACGCTGAGGACACCGTCGAAGGAGTCCCCCACCACACGCGGGTCCAGGATCGTCGGCGTCGGCGTGGTGTCGTACGGCGCGTCCCAGCCGAGTTCGGCGTAGCACTCGTCACCGACGATGACGGCACCGAGTTCGCGGGCCCGGTCGACGGCGGCGCGGAGCTGCTCGATCGAGAGCACCCGCCCGTCCGGGTTGCCCGGGGAGTTCAGCCAGACGAGTTTCGTGCTGGACGGCCAGGTGGCGGGGTCGTCGGCGGCCAGGGCGTCGGCGCGTACGAGGGCTGCGCCGAGCTCGTAGGTCGGGTACGCCGCTTCCGGGAACACGACCGTGTCACCGGGGCCGAGGCCCAGCCAGAGCGCCAGTCCCGCGATGAACTCCTTCGACCCGATGGTCGGCAGGACGTGGTCGGCGGTCAGCTGGACGCCCTGCCGCCGGCCGTACCAGGCGGCGATGGCCTCGCGGAGGGCCGGGGTGCCGGCGACTTGCGGGTAGGCGTGCGCATCGGTGGCGTCGGCCAGCGCGCGACGGACGACGTCAGGCGTGGGGTCGACCGGCGAACCGACACTGAGGTCGACGATCCCGCCGTCGTACGCCGTGGCACGCTGCTTGTACACCGCGAGCTGGTCCCAGGGGAAGTCGGGCAGGTCGAGCGGCACGGGTCAGGCCCGCGGCTGCGCCATGACGACCGGGTGGTCAGCGTGGATGACGCCGACCTTGGCCGCACCGCCGGGCGAACCGATCTCGGAGAAGAACTCGACGTTGGCCTTGTAGTAGTCGGCCCACTGCTCGGGGAGGTCGTCCTCGTAGTAGATGGCCTCGACCGGGCAGACCGGCTCGCAGGCACCGCAGTCGACGCACTCGTCCGGGTGGATGTACAGCGACCGGTCGCCCTCGTAGATGCAGTCCACGGGGCATTCGTCGATGCACGCGCGGTCCTTGACGTCGACACAGGGCTGGGCGATCACGTAGGTCACGAGCGAGTGCTCCCTTCCGGGGGTTGAGCGACTGCCAGCCTACTCGTGCGGGGCTGCGACCACGGACCGCTCGCCGTCCGTCGGTCGCTGCCCGTCCGTCGGTCGCTGCCCGTCCGTCGGTCCCTGCGCACGGAGCCCGGTCAGGTCGGGCCAGGCGAGCACGAGCATGGCGACGACCGCCGGCCCGAACGTCCAGACGTAGCCCGCGGGGTTCGCCAGGACCAGCGGGGAGGTCGCTCCGGCCACGGCGACGAGCACCTGGGTGGCCAGGATGATCCCGATGCCGGCCGCAGCGACGAGCAGTCGCGATCGGTACAGCAGGCGGACGCCGACGACGATGCCGATCACGATGAGGGTGGTCAGGACCATGCCGATCGGCGCAGTGCTCCACGAGCCGATCTCGACGGTCTGCTGGTGCGTGATCGTGCCGAGGGCACCGACGAGGACGCCGACCACGGCGGCCACGACGACCGCGGTGGCCTTCCCCTGACCGGACATCTCGGCGTAGGTCTGCGGGGCGACGGGGACCGGGGGCGCGTCGTGGCGGAAGGCCTCGAGCGCCGGCACCTGGTGCCGGACGCCGTGCGGCATGACGTACGACAGCGACGAGGGGTCCTGCGGGTCGGCGGGGTCGACCGCGACCTGGCTGCGGTACTGCTCGAGTGCTGCCCGGACCCGGCCGCGCACCGGGCGCACGTCGACGGTGAGGTCCGCCAGCCCGGAGTCGGCGTCCACGATCATCGAGAACGGGACCTCCTCGGCCCTCGCCGCGTAGCGGGCGGCGGCGTGGATGCGGAGGTGGTCCGGGTGCCCGTAGCCGCCGTCGTCGCCGTAGCTGACCACCGCGTCGGCGCCGGTCGAGCGGATGGCGGCGCGGACGTCGTCGACGACCTCGCCCAGGTCCGCGCGGGTCAGCGAGTCCTCCGGAGCGTCACCGGCCGAGGTGGCGCGGCCGTCCGGACCCCACTGCATGCCCGAGTCCGTGTACCGCCGTGCCGGGAGGTCCGTGGGCCGGGCTCCTGGACCGCCGAGCCAGAGGTGCGCGGGGCCGCCCAGTGCTGCCAGCGCGGCGGCGATCTCGGTCTCACGGTGCGCGGCGACCCGGAGGCCGTCGCCGGCCATCGGGGCGAGCTCGCTCGTGAGCATCTCGCCGCGCTCCCCGCGGGTCGCCGTCAGGACGGTCACGTGGGCGCCGAGTTCGAGCAGCGTCGCGATGGTGCCGCCGGACGCGAGCGTCTCGTCGTCGGGGTGCGCGTGGACGAAGAGGACGCGCTCAGGGCGTGTGACCGTGGACATCGCCTGCAAGCGTACGGGACGCCGTCGGGCCGCCGGGTGTCAGCGGGGTGTGACGATGTAGGTCGCGGTGGCCCCGCCGCCGCTGTCGGTCGAGAACGTCACGACGACGCGGTGGTCGTCGCTCCGGAACAGACCGAAGGCACTCGAGGAGTCGGCCCGCTCGGCCGACTTCGTGAAGCCGGCGTCCGCCAGCTGCTGCGCTGCCCGGGCGAAGTCGTCGACCGAGGACGCGCGGACCTGCACGACCCACCCGGAGTCGGCGGGTCCCGCGCCACCGCCCAGCACGGTGCCGTCGACGAGCGGGACGGCCGAGGACGGGAAGCCCGCGGGCACCTGGCCGTCGCTCGTCACCTTCGTGCCCTTGAGGGCGGTGTCGAGCGCGCCGTCGATGCCGCCCGCGACCTTCGCCATGCCCTGCTGGATCGCGGCACCGTCGATGCCGTGCACGGTCCGGGACACGCTCGACGCCATCGAGGAACCGAGGTCCGTGGCCTGCGTCAGGCTCTCGGCCGAGCAGCCGCTCAGTCCGGCGAGGGCGACGCCGGCAGCGACGGCGGCGGTGAGGGAGGTGCGGATCGGGTGACGCATGCCGGTACCGTAACCGCCCCGATGCTGGACTGGTCGAGCATCGGCTGGGAGATCACCCGCACTGGGGGCACGAGCGCCAGGCACCCACGTCGGGCGAGTACGTCGGGCGAGTACGCCGGACAGGCGCACCGGGACAGGCGCGCTCGTCAGCCGAGCGACGCGCGGGCCGCGGCGACGAGGGCGTCGACCCCGACCGGGATCGCAGTATCGGCCTGCGGGGCGTAGAACGGCGAGTGGTTGCTCGGGACGTCCTCGCCGCGACGGAACAGTTCCGGGTCGGTGATGCCCGTGAACCAGTACACGATCGGTGCTC
This sequence comes from Curtobacterium sp. MCBD17_030, assembly GCF_003224255.1. Classification (NCBI taxonomy): domain Bacteria; kingdom Bacillati; phylum Actinomycetota; class Actinomycetes; order Micrococcales; family Microbacteriaceae; genus Curtobacterium; species Curtobacterium sp. MCBD17_030. The sequence continues at coordinate 91,394 of NZ_QKLI01000005.1, forward strand.
CGGCGGCGGTGGCGAGCTGTCCGACGTCCTCCGACGCCATCGCCAGGCCGGACTCCACGTCGACCGCGTGCGGCACGACGGCACGCACGGCCTCGAGGACGACCGCGGCCTGCTCGGCGTCGTTCACCAGGACGTCGGCACCCGGTGCGCGCTCGATCGTCGGGGCAGCCAGACCCCCGGCATCGCTCTCGGCCCGGACGATCCGCTCGATCGAGGCGACGATCCGCGCCCGGGTCTGCTCGTTGCGCGCCCGTGTGGAGATCTCGATGACCGCGGTGTCCGGGATGATGTTCGGTCGCGTCCCGGCGTGGAAGGAGCCCACCGTGACGACGCCGGCGTCGCTCGGCCCGACCTCGCGCGAGACGACCGTCTGCAGCCGGACCACCGCCGAGGCCGCCGTGACGATCGGGTCGAGAGACGCCTGTGGAGCGGAGCCGTGGGCGCCACGACCATTGAACGTCACGGTGAAGCGGTCGCTCGACGCCATCACGGCACCGGACCCCACGGCGACGACGCCGACCGGGGCCGGGGCCGAGTGCTGCCCGAGGACCACGGCGGGCGTCGGGAAGCGCTCCACGAGGCCGTCGTCGATCATCGCGCGGGCACCGGAGATGACCTCTTCCGCCGGCTGGAACACCGCGACGACGGTGCCGCTCCAGTCCGCGGTGGTCCCGACCAGACGCTCGAGTGCACCGAGCAGCCACGTCACGTGGATGTCGTGACCGCAGGCGTGCATGGTCGGGCCCTCGTTGCCGTCCTCGTCCGTCGCGCGGTCGGTGCTGGCGTAGGGCAGGCCGGTGCGCTCCTGCACGGGCAACCCGTCCATGTCGGCGCGGAGCCAGACGACCGGACCGTCACCGTTCTCGAGGACACCGACCACACCCGTCCCGCCGACGCCCGTGGTGACCGTGATGCCGCCGATCTCGGTCAGCCGGTCGACGACGACGCCCGCGGTGCGGTGCTCCTGGAAGCCGAGCTCCGGGTGGGCGTGCAGGTCCTGGTAGATCGAGAGCAGGTCGAGAGTCACCGGTCCACCGTATCTCCCGACGCCGACGGCCCGGCCACCTGCGAGCGGTGACCGGGCCGTGGGAGGGAGGACGGGCCTCCCGGGTGGTTCTGCTTACGCGTCCTGGCGCTTGAGGCGCGCGTAGGACCGCTGGCGAGCCGAAGCGTCCAGCTCGACCTTGCGGATGCGGACCGCGTCCGGGGTGACCTCGACGCACTCGTCCTCGCGGGCGAACTCGAGGCACTCCTCGAGCGACAGCTGCCGGGACGGCGTCATCGACTCGAAGGTGTCGGCGTTGGCCGACCGCATGTTGGTGAGCTTCTTCTCCTTGGTGATGTTCACGTCCATGTCGTCGGCACGCGAGTTCTCACCGATGACCATGCCCTCGTAGACCTCTTCTGTCGGGTTGACGAAGAACGACATCCGTTCCTGGAGGTTCGTGATGGCGAACGGGGTGACCACACCGGAGCGGTCGGAGACGATCGAGCCGTTGATGCGGGTCTGGATCGCGCCGGCCCACTCGTCGTAACCGTGGAAGATCGCGTTGGCGATGCCGGTGCCGCGGGTCTCCGTGAGGAAGGACGTGCGGAAGCCGATGAGGCCACGCGACGGGACGATGAACTCCATGCGGATCCAGCCGGTGCCGTGGTTCACCATGTTCTCCATGCGGCCCTTGCGGGCGGCCATGAGCTGGGTGATGGCGCCGAGGTGCTCCTCCGGCGTGTCGATCGTCATGTGCTCGTACGGCTCCTGCAGCTTGCCGTTCTCGTCACGCCTGGTGACGACCTGCGGCTTGCCGACGGTGAGCTCGAAGCCCTCACGACGCATCTGCTCGACCAGGATGGCGAGCGCGAGCTCACCACGGCCCTGGACTTCCCAGGCGTCCGGGCGGCCGATGTCGACGACCTTGAGCGAGACGTTGCCGACGAGTTCGCGGTCCAGGCGCTCCTTGACCATGCGGGCCGTGAGCTTGTGGCCCCTGACCTTGCCGACGAGCGGCGAGGTGTTGGTGCCGATCGTCATCGAGATCGCCGGGGCGTCGACCGTGATGGTCGGCAGCGGACGGACGTCCTCGGGGTCGGACAGGGTCTCACCGATGGTGATCGTGTCGAACCCGGCGACGGCGACGATGTCACCGGGGCCCGCGGACTCGGCCGGGAACCGGCTGAGCGCCTTGGTGATGAGGAGCTCGGTGATGCGGGCGTTGACGACGGTGCCGTCGTGCTTGACCCACGCGACCGTCTGGCCCTTCTTCATCTCGCCGTGGAAGATGCGCAGGAGCGCGAGGCGACCGAGGAACGGCGACGCGTCGAGGTTCGTGACGTGCGCCTGCAGCGGGTGCTCGTCGTCGTACGTCGGGGCCGGGACGTGCTGGAGGATCGCTTCGAAGAGCGGCTCGAGGTCGTCGTTGTCGGGCAGCGTGCCGTCTTCGGGCTTGTTGCGCGACGCGGCACCGTTGCGGCCGGAGGCGTAGACCACCGGCACGTCGAGGATCGCGTCGAGGTCGAGGTCGTCGACCTCGTCCGACATGTCGGAGGCGAGCCCGAGGAGCAGGTCCTGGCTCTCCGAGACGACCTCGTCGATGCGCGAGTCCGGACGGTCCGTCTTGTTGACGAGCAGGATCACCGGGAGCTTGGCGGCGAGCGCCTTGCGGAGCACGAAGCGCGTCTGGGGCAGCGGGCCCTCGGACGCGTCGACGAGCAGGACGACACCGTCCACCATGGAGAGGCCGCGCTCGACCTCACCACCGAAGTCGGCGTGGCCCGGGGTGTCGATCACGTTGATCGTGATGCGGCCGCCCGGGTTGAACTCCTCGGCGTGCTTCCCGTTGTAGAGCACCGAGGTGTTCTTCGCGAGGATGGTGATGCCCTTCTCGCGCTCGAGGTCGTTCGAGTCCATCATGCGGTCTTCGCCCTCGAAGTGGGCGTCGAACGAGTTGGTCTGCGTCAGCATCGCGTCGACGAGGGTGGTCTTGCCGTGGTCGACGTGTGCCACGATGGCGACGTTGCGCAGGTCGGACCGAGTGGCGAGCGCCATACAGGACATCCTTTTGTGTTCGGAAGATGATCGGGCGAGTGCCCGGGGTTCGGGCCGGTCCCGAAGGGTTCTCAGGCTCGTCCCGAAGGGATTCGGAACCGGCCCGAGGGTGCGGGACGGTGCCCGACGGATTTCGGGACCATGCCCGACTCGCCAGTCTACCGGTAGTTGGCAAGCAGAGGGAGTACAGCGTATGAGCCGTCGGCGAACGTGGACCGAGATCACCGTCGTCCTCATGCTCTCACTGGGCGCCAGCGCGCTCTACTCGGTGCTGCAGATCATCGACGACCTGTCGCAGACGACGCCGCTCGGACAGCAGTCCACGGCGCTCAACACCTCGACGACGACCGTGCAGTACGTGGACCTCGCGCGCCAGCTCCTGGGGATCGCGGTCGACCTGGCGCCCGTGGCACTGGTCTGCATGCTGCTGTGGAGCAGCTCGCGTCCGCACCTCGGCCGGCTCGGCATCGACCGCTTCCGGGTCCGCCCTGACCTCGGCGGTGCGGCCCTGATCGCGCTCTGCATCGGCGTCCCGGGCCTCGCGCTGTACTTCACGGGCCGCGCCCTCGGGATCACCGTCGCCGTCGACCCGGCCGCCCTCGGGTCGTACTGGTGGACGATCCCGGTGCTCCTGCTGTCGGCCGTCCGATCGGGCCTGCAGGAAGAGGTGATCGTCGTCGGCTACCTGTACGCACGCCTCGGCGATCTCGAGTGGGGGCGGTGGCAGGTCATCCTGTCCACCGCGGTCCTCCGCGGGAGCTACCACCTGTACCAGGGCTTCGGCGCGTTCATCGGCAACGCGGTGATGGGCATCGTCTTCGGCTGGATCTACACGCGGTGGGGACGGCTGCTCCCCCTCGTGATCACGCACGTGCTCCTCGACGCCACCGTGTTCGTCGGCTACCCGTTCGTCGCACGGGCCTTCCCGGGGCTCTTCTCGTGACGCGACGTCGCTTCCTCGGTCGTCCTCGACGGGACTGTTCTCCACAGGAATGCGCTCGCTTGTCGCGCTGACCTCCTGAAATGCTACGTTCCACACATTGCACCGAGCGATGTGGGGAGCGATGGGGATCGAGTTCGACGACGTGGCCGCGTCACGGCTGCTCACCTGCCTGACGGACGCGGCGCTGGGCCTCCGGGCGAGCGGTGCCGGCCGGCGTGCCAGCGCCGAGACGGCACTGCACGACTTCCACGGTGCGTACGCGCGCCTGTTCGAGGCGGCCCGGACGATCGAGTCGGAGGACCGGGTCCGGTTGACGAGGGCGCTCGAGGACCTCGCCGTCCAGCTGCACGTCGTCAACCGTCAGGCGGACGAGGAGCGCCGGCGACAGGAGGCTCGTGCCGCGTGGCAGGAGCGCGAACGGGAACGGGACCGGGCCCTCCTCACCGTCGGAGCCCCGCTGCGGCCGACACTGGACTGGTCCAGCTGTCTCTGGGACCCGGAGCCGGCGGACACCCCGGTCCGTCCGACACCGCTGACGGCGTCGTTCCGTGCGCGTACCCGGCCGCGGAGCAGCGGCGGCGGCGGGAGTGGCGCGGGTGGTCCGAGCGGTGCGGGCGGCCGGAGCGGTGCCGACCCGCGGCGCCTCCGCGAGTTCAGCGACTCGGCTCATGTGCAGGACGCGCCCACCGAACAGGACCTGACACGGGTCCGGAACGCGTGGGCGGGCTTCACCAGTCGGTGCAGTTGGGTTCCGGTCGACGAGGCCACCCTGGTCGTCGGGTTCGGGGACTACCTGGCCGAGAACGCCGAGGACGCAGCATGGGCGGCACGCATCGCAGACGCGTTCGCCGCCGCGGGTGGTCGCGTGTCCCTGGCGAACGGGACCCTCGACGTCGCCGGCACGTCGACCATGCCCGCGGCACTCCGACGAGCACTGGACCCGTCGGCGACGCCGGCCGAGGTCGCAGCGGCCTGGCGGGGACTCGGGCTGTCGGAACACGACCTCCGCGCGCTCCCCCTGGCGACGAAGCTGCAGATCGCGAACCTCGACGGTGTCCCGGCTGCGGCGCGGGACATCGCCTCGCGCGCGGTCCTGACCGCCGCGCTGGCGAACCCGGAGCGGGTGTACCGGATGCTCGGGCTGCCGTACACCTACGGGGCGGTGGGGATGGACGAGTTCCGTCGGCAGGTGGCGGCGTTGTGGAAGGGGGTACGGCGGGCGGATCGACTGGCGCAGGGACTCGACGCGCCGTCCGCGGCCGTGGCGCAACTCGTCGGGTTCGGAGCGTCGGACGGGGCACTCGTCTCTGCGGTGTCGCTCGGGGACCTCGACACGGCGTCGAACGTCACGGTGAACGTACCGGGTGCGACGACCACGCTCGACAGCGCGGATGAGAAGGTCCGCGCCGCCAACGGCGTGGTACGCCGAGCGATGCGACTCACCCCCTCGTCGACCTTCGCCTTCGTCTCCTGGTTCGGTTACCGGGCACCAGCGGCCATCGAGGTGCCTTCCCAGCAGCGTGCGGTTGCGGGCGGGGCCGAGCTCACGTCCTTCCTCGATGGTGTCCGCGACAGCCGGAACGGCAACGGCCCTCGCCGTCTGACGGTGCTCGGACACTCCTACGGGTCTGCGGTCGCTGTCGAAGCGACCGCCCAGACGCGGTACCGGATCGATGCCGTCGTCACGTACGGGTCCGTGGGGCTCACCAACGACACGAAGCCCGAGCACCTCAACGTCGGCGAGGTCTTCGCCACGGAGGGTGAGCAGGACCACACGGCCCGCTTCGGGAGGATCGGTCGGACCGACCCGCGTGCACTGCCCAGTGTGCACGTCTTCTCGGCGGAGGCAGGGCCGGAAACGAACGCGGTCACTGGTCACGACATGTACCCGCCGCGGGGCGTGGGGTACCTGTCGCCGGGAGCCACATCACAGCGGCACATCGCCGAGATCATCGCAACGGGGAGGCCGGATTGAAGACGTCGACCAGGACAGTCGGCACGATCAGTGCCGTCCTCCTGACAGTCGGGCTGACCGCCGGGTGCACGTCCGGAGAGGGAACCGTGGACGAAGACGCAGGAGCACGCACGCAGCAGGAGGTCGCCACGCTCTCCTTGCGTGAGGAGTTCGACCGCTACCGCGAGCAGTACCGGAAGATGCAGGAGGTGCTCGCCGATGCGCAGCGACAGCTGTACGAGGGAGCGTGGCGATGGAACGGCGGGGACGACATCCCACAGATCGGCGGCGACGGGACGCGCCCGCTGGCCGGCGCGGACACGCACAACACCTACGCCCTGACCTCGAGTCGCTCGTACGACCCTGAAGGCGCCGAGGGGGCCAGGTCTGACCTCGACCCCATGATCGACTACTTCACCGCGAACAGTTGGAGCTTCCACGTCGAACGGGTCGGTCGTACCTACTACCTCGACGGCTTCACCGACGACGGCTGGCGTATCGAGTACCTCGTTCAACAGAGCGGTCATTACTCGCTCACGGTCTACAGCGACCTGTTCTGGACGAACGACGCTGACGCCCTGTCCGAAGCTGTGGGCGGCCGCGCCGGAGGACGTCACCCCGCCTACTCCAGACCCGGCGAGTACCCCGATCCGCCGACATGGGACTCCCCGATCATCAGCCCTCCCAAGATCTGACGATGCGACACCGGATTCGACTCGGGGTGATCGCCTCGACCGTTCTCGGGCTACTGGGCGGTTGCGCGTCGGGCGGAACAGAGATGCTGAAGGACGCCGCCGGACTCACCCAGGAACAGGTCCGAGAGCTGACGCTCCACCAGGAGTACGACCGCTACCGCGACCACTACGAACACATGCAACGGCTGCTCGAGGGAGCGCAACTCGCCGTCCACGATGGCGAATGGGAATGGGTCGCCGGCGACGGGATCCCTGGGATCGGCGGCGACGGGGTCGCGCCCCTGCCCGGAGCAGACACGAAGAACAGCTACTTCCTCACTTCTGGCCGCATCTGGATGCCGCCCGGCGCCACCGGCGCGCAGCGCGACCTCGACCCCATGATCGAGTACTTCGAACACCAGGGGTGGGCGATCGACCAACGCGCGATCTCCGACAGCTACGAAGTCTGGGCCAACACCGGCGACGGATGGCAGATCAACTACAGCCTCCGCACCAACGGGCGGTACTCCCTCGACGTCTACAGCGAACTGTTCTGGACCAACGACGCGCTCGACCTGTCGACGGCTGTGTACGGCAGGTCTGCGCTGCAGTGGCCGGACGACTCCGTCCCGGGCGAACACCCCGTCCCGCCATCATGGGAGTCGCCCATCATCAACCAGCCCGAGATCTGACGATGCGCCACCGATCGGGGCTCGTAGCCGTCGCTCTGACCGTGCTCGGGTTGGCCGGTTGCGCGGCGAGGGGGCCAGAAATGCCGAAGGACGCCGCCGGACTCACTCAGGAACAGGTCCACGCGATGACACTCCATGAGGAGTTCGATCGGTACCGCGACCGCTACGACCACATGCAGCGGCTGCTCGCGGGGGCGCAGCTCGCTGTCCACGGCGGCGAGTGGCACTGGAACGGCGGAGACGACATCCCCCAGATCGGCGGCGACGGCATGGCACCGTTGCCCGGCGCGGACACGCACAACACCTACGCACTGACCTCGAGTCGCTCGTACGACCCCGAAGGCGCAGAGGGAGCCGAGTCAGATCTCAACCCGATGCTCGACTACTTCGCCGCGAACAACTGGAGCTCCCACGTCGAACGGGTCGGGCCTACCTACTACCTCGACGGTTTCACCAACGACGGCTGGCATGTCGAGTACCTCGTCCAACGGAGTGGTCATTACTCGCTGACGGTCTACAGCGACCTGTTCTGGACCAACGACGACGATGCCCTCTCGGAAGCAGTCGGGAGCCGTGCCGCCGGACTGCACCCCCGGAGTTCGAGGCCCGGCGAGTACCCCGATCCGCCGACGTGGGACTCCCCCGTCATCAGCCCTCCGAAGATCTGAGCCGCACCACGAGACGGACGGGAGGCGGTTCGCACGTCGTGTGCACCGCCTCCCGTCATCCCACGGCTAAGCCGCGATCGACGGGACCTTCTCCGGGTAGTGGCACGCCGCGCGGTGGTCGACGTCCTCGCCGCGGCGGGGCGCCTTCTCGGGCGACTCCTGCTCGCAACGGCGGCGCTCCTCCTCCGGGAGGATCGCGTAGAGCGGGCAGCGTGACCGGAACCGGCAGCCGGTCGGTCGCTCGGTCGGACTGGGTGGGTCGCCCGGCAGCAGGATCGTCGTGCGGGACCGCTCGATGACGGGGTCCGGCACCGGCACGGCGGACATGAGCGCTGCCGTGTAGGGGTGCATCGGGCGTTCGAAGACCTCGTCGACGGCACCCTCCTCGACCGTGCGGCCGAGGTACATCACGCTGACCCGGTCGGCGACGTGCCGGATGACGGAGAGGTCGTGCGAGACGAACAGGTACGAGAGCCCGAGGCGTGCCTTGAGTTCGGCGAGCAGGTTGAGCACGCCAGCCTGGATCGACACGTCGAGGGCGGAGACCGGCTCGTCGAGGACGACGAGGTCCGGCTCCACCGCGAGTGCACGTGCGATGGAGATGCGCTGCCGCTGTCCGCCGGAGAACTCGTGCGGGTAACGGTCTGCCTCGGCGGCATGCAGCCCGACCAGGCCGAGCAGTTCGGGCACCCGTTCGTCGATGCGGGACGCCGGCGCACCGATCGCTCGGAGCGGTTCCGCGACGACGTCGAACACCGACATGCGCGGGTCGAGGCTGGCGGACGGGTCCTGGAACACCATCGAGATGCGCTGACGCAGTGCCCGTGTGCCGGCTGCACCGCGGGCGGTGGCGTCGGCGAGTGATTCGCCGAACAGTTCGACGGTTCCCGCTTCGGGACGCTCGAGGTCCATCAGCTGGTGCAGGGTCGTCGACTTGCCGGAGCCGGACTCGCCGACGAGGCCGAGGGTCTCACCGCGGTGGATGTCGAGGTCCACTCCGTCGACGGCGTAGACGTCGCCGACCTTCCGACGGAACACGGCGCCCTTGACGAGCGGGAACGTCTTGGTGAGCCCTTCGACGTGCACGACGGGCTCACGGTCGGTGCGCGACGCCTCGACCGCGGCGGCGTGCTCGGGGACGACGGGCAGGGCGAAGATCCGGCCGGCATCCGCGTGGGCGGCGGCGACCTCGGCGGTGCGGTGGCATGCGGCGGTGTGACCGGAAGCGTGCAGTGGACGGGACACGCTGGCAGCCGAGGGCGTGGCGGTGCTCGCGGTGGTCTCGTCCGCATCCGCCCGGGTACCGACGGCGGCGGCGTCGACGGCTGCGATGCCGATGCCCACCGGCGGAGCGAGGGCCGGCTCGGTCGACCGGCAGACCTCGCTGACCAGGGGGCAACGAGCCGCGAAGGGGCAGGCGTCCGGCAGGTCGATGAGCGAGGGCGGCGACCCGGGGATCGGCACGAGCGGCGACCGGTCGGTGGCGTCGAGCCGCGGGAGCGCCCCGATGAGTCCGATCGTGTACGGCATGCGCGGACGGGCGAACAGCTCTTCGGCGGTCGCTGTCTCGACGATCCGGCCGGCGTACATCACGGCGATCCGGTCGGCGATGCCCGCGATGACCCCGAGGTCGTGGCTGACGAACACCAGCGCCGCACCCGTCTCGCGCTGGGCGGTCCGGAGCACCTCGATGATCTGCGCCTGGATCGTGACGTCGAGCGCCGTGGTGGGCTCGTCCGCCAGGATCACGTCGGGGTCGTTCGCCATCGCCATCGCGATCATCGCGCGCTGCCGCATGCCGCCGGAGAACTCGTGCGGGAAGGCGTCGACGCGGCGGGCGGGCTCGGGGATCCCGACGAGTTCGAGGAGCTCGATCGCACGGGCACGGGCCTCCGCCTTCGAGGCACCGCGGTGCAGGCGGACGGTCTCGGCGATCTGGTCACCGATCGTGTACACCGGTGTGAACGCGGACAGCGGGTCCTGGAAGACCATCGCGACCTTGTCGCCACGAAGCCGGCTCATCTGCTTGTCCGAGCGGCCGAGGAGTTCCTCGCCGTCGAGTTCGACGGAGCCGGTCACCTTCGTCGTCTCGGGCAGCAGTCCGAGGACGGCCATGCTCGTCACCGACTTGCCGGACCCGGACTCCCCGACGATGCCGAGGACCTCGCCGCGTCGGAGTTCCAGGTCGACCCCGCGGACCGCGTGCACGGTCCCCCGCGGCGTCGGGAAGCGGACGTGCAGGTCACGGACCCGCAGGATCGGCTCAGTGGTCGTCGGCGTCGCGGCCGACCCGTTCGTGATGGTGCTCATGCTGCTTCCCCGGTGGTCGGTGCGGCGGTCATACGCCGGAGCCGGCCTGCGTGTTCAACGCGGCCACGTCCACGGCCGCCTGGTTCTGGTCACGACGGCGGTTGCGCTTCTCGCGCTTGCCGGTCGTCGAGGTGGGGTCGAGGGCGTCGCGGAGACCGTCACCGATCAGGTTCGCCGCGATCGCGAAGACCACGAGCGCGCCGGCTGCGAAGTAGAACAGCCACGGGCTGGTCAGCGCGTTGGCCTGGTTCTGCGCGATCAGAGTGCCCAGCGAGACGTCGGGTGCCTGCACGCCGAAGCCGAAGTAGCTCAGCGTCGTCTCGCCGAGCACCGCGGTGGCGACCTGGATCGTGCCGTCGATGATGAGGAAGGACGCCACGTTCGGCAGGATGTGCCGGAAGATGATCCGGAACGGGCCGATCCCCATGTAGCGGGCGGCCCGGACGAACTCGCGTTCCTTGACGGACAGCGTCATCGCCCGCACCACACGGGCGGTGATCATCCAGCCGAACAGCGTGATGAGCACGACCAGGACCAGCCAGCCGGCGTTCTGGATGCGCGGGCTGATGATCGCGATGATGAGGAACGACGGCAGCACGAGCAGCATGTCGACGAAGAACATCACGATGCGGTCGACCCAGCCGCCGAAGTACCCGGCGGCCGCACCCGTGATCGCCGCGATCGCGGTCGAGAACACGGCGACGAGCAGGCCGATCAGCAGGCTCTTCTGCATGCCGCGTGCGGTCTGCGCGAACACGTCCTGCCCGATGCCGTTCGTACCGAACCAGTGCGCTGCGCTGGGCGGTCGCGTGAACGACGTGTAGTCGATCGCCGAGTACTGCCAGGGGCTGACCAGCGGGCCGATGAACGCGAAGGCGAACAGCACCACGACGACGATGACGCCGATGCCGGCACCGCGGTTCATGAAGAGGCGCCGCGTGGTCTGCAGGAACCGGTTGCCCTGCCGCTTCGGGCGGGCCGGGGTGTCGCTCCGCGCGATGAGCGACGGGTCGACGGGTTCGATCCGGGTGTCGGTCATGTCATGCCCTCCTGACGCGCGGGTCGAGCGCGGCGGTCGCGACGTCGGCGAGGAACCCGGCGATGAGCACCACCACCGCGGCGAACAGCGTGTACGCCGTCACGACGTTGACGTCGTTGCCGTTCACCGCGTCGATGAACCACGAACCGAGCCCGTTCCACGCGAAGATCTTCTCGGTCAGGGTGGCCCCGGTCAGGATGCCGAGGAACCCGTAGGCGAAGAGCGTGGTCATCGGGATGAGTGCGGTGCGCAGGCCGTGCTTGAACGTGGCGCGGCCGCGCGTGAGCCCCTTCGCCCGAGCGGTCCGGAGGAAGTCCGAGCCCAGGACGTCGAGCATGGTCGCGCGCTGGTAGCGGCTGTAGATGGCGATGAGGCCCACCGCGATCGAGATCGTCGGCAGCAGCAGGTGCGCGCCGCGGTCGACGAGCAGGGTCAACGCCGATCCGTCGAGTCCGGGCGTGGCTTCGCCGGTGAAGTTGATGAGTTGGCTGCCGGCGTCCTGGTTGAGCTTGGTCGCACCGATCTTCAGGAACACGGCGGTCAGGAACACGGGTGTCGAGAACAGCACGATCGAGATCGCGGCACTCACCCGGTCCGAGATCTGGTACTGCCGGATCGCGTTCCACACGCCGACGAGCACGCCGAGCACGATGCCGGCGATCGACCCGACGAGCAGCAGTCGGAGGCTCACCCCGAGCCGCGGGAAGAACTGTTCGTTCACGGAGCGGTCCTGGATCGTCTGGCCGAGGTCACCGTGCACCACGCCTTCGAGCCAGTGCCCGTAGCGGATCACGACGGGGGTCTTGTCGTTGACGCCGATGTCGTCGAGCTTGGCGTCGATGACCTGCGCTGACGGCGCGGGGTTCCGCTGCGCGTAGACGGAGCGGGGGCTGAACGTCGCTGACGCGAGGAAGTAGGTCAGCGAGGTCGCGAGGAACACGAGCACGACGTAGTACACGAATCGACGCGCCAGGAAGCGGATCATGGAGGCCACCATAGAGCCTCGTTTGTTTCCGGTACATGTCGCGCCACGGCCGGGCTCGTAACGAAAGTACGTCGGATGCAGAAAAAGCGCTCTACCCCCGCTGGGGGGCCCTAGGCTCAACGACAACTTCCAGAGGGGAACGAAATGAAGCACAGGAAAGTCATCGTGGTGACGGCGGCCCTCGCCGGCATCGCACTCGCCGTGACCGGTTGCTCGGGCGGCTCGGGTGGATCCGGCGGGTCCGCCTCGGACGACTCGGGCAAGAAGACGCTGCCGACCTCGGCACAGATCAACGCGAAGCCCGTCTCGGACCTGGAAGACGGCGGCACACTGCGTCTGCCGATCTCGCAGTGGGTCTCGCAGTGGAACTACAACCAGGTCGACGGTCCACTCGTCGACGCGTCGACGATCGAACAGGCGACGATGCCGTTCATCTACACGATCGACGGCAAGGGTGCCCCGACGCTCAACACCGACTACGTCTCGAAGGCGGAGGTCACGAGCGACGACCCGCTCACGATCTCGTACACGATCAACGACGACGCCCAGTGGAGCGACGGCTCGGAGATCACCTGGCGTGACTTCGAGAACGAGTGGAAGACCACCAACGGCGAGGACAAGGCCTACCTCATCGCCGGCTCGACCGGCTACGAGGACATCTCCTCCGTCACCAAGGGCGCGACCGACAAGGACGTCGTGGTCGAGTTCGCCACCCCGTTCTCGGACTGGAAGTCCCTGTTCAGTCCGCTGTACCCGGCCAGCCAGACCAGCACGCCTGACCAGTTCAACAACGGGTACAAGGGCAAGGTCCCGGTCTCGTCCGGTCCGTACGAGATCACCGACCTGAACGAGACCGCCGGCACCGTCACCATGAAGCCGGACGACAACTGGTGGGGCGACAAGCCGAAGCTCGACCAGGTGATCTTCCGGTCGCTGGACGGCAACGCCGACGTCGACGCGTACCTCAACAAGGAGATCGACTCCGTCCTCACGACGACGTCGGAGCGCTTCGACCGGGTGAAGAAGGTGAAGAACTCGAAGATCCTCGCCTCGACATCCGCGCAGTACACCCACGTGGACTTCTCGTCGCACGGTCTGCTCAAGGACAAGCAGCTCCGGCTGGCGATCCAGCACGGTGTGAACCGTGACGCCCTGGCCCAGGTCATCGGCGGCACCCTGCCCTACAAGCTCGGCACGCTCGACAACCACCTGTTCCTGTCCACGGACAAGGGCTACAAGTCGAACATCAAGCCGAACGGCGACTTCGACGTCGAGAAGGCGAAGAAGCTGCTGGACGACGACGGCTGGAAGACCGACGGCACCTACCGCTCGAAGGGCGGCAAGCAGCTCGCGATCGCCGTCACGATCCCGTCCGGTGCCCCGACCTCGCAGCAGCTGGCGCAGGTCATGCAGCAGCAGCTGAAGGAGATCGGCGTCAAGCTCACCCTGAAGTCGGTCGCCACCGACGACTTCTTCGAGCAGTACGTCACCCCCGGCAACTACGACATGACGATCTTCGTCTGGGGCGGCACCGGCTTCCACTCCAGCGCGGCGACGATCTACACCTCGGGTGCCACCGGCCAGAACTACGGCCGCGTCAGCTCGGGTGCGATCGACAAGCTGACGAAGCAGGCGCTGTCCGAGCCGGACTCGGACAAGGCCAACGTCATCTGGAACAAGATCGACAAGCAGGTCTGGTCGATCGGACACTCGATGCCGATCACCGCGAAGCCCGCGCTGGTCGCCCAGAACCCGAAGCTCGCCAACTACGGCGCGTTCGCGGGTGCGCAGAACATCGACTGGACGAAGGTCGGCTTCGCCAAGTAGCCACCGACTGACGGTCAGCGAGGGGCCGGACGCACTGCGTCCGGCCCCTTCGTCGTCCCGGTTCCGTCCGGTGTGCGCTCTCGCAGGACATGCACGGTGCAGTCCCCGTCGCATCGACTGCCCGGACCGTACTGTTGCCCCATGGCCATCCCCGACACGGGCACCGCGGCGCCGGGCTTCGCGCTCCCCGGAATGATCGTCCGCGATGGTGTCCGCAACGACGCGGAGTACTCGCTCGCGGCCGAGGTCGGCCGCCCGGTCGTCCTCGCCTTCTACCCCGGTGACGCCACCCCCGTCTGCACCGCCCAACTCTGCTCCTACCAGCAGGAACTCGACGACTTCCGCGACCTCGGTGCCGTGGTCTGGGGCATCAGCCCGCAGGGGCTCGACTCGCACGAGGGCTTCGCCCGGAACGCGTCGCTCTCCTTCCCACTGCTCTCCGACGTCGCCGGTGACGTCGTCCGCGCCTACGGCGTCCACGTGCCCGGCCTCGGCCTCCGCCGCTCCGTCTTCGTCATCGGTCCGGACGGCCTGGTGCGCTGGCGGCACGTGGGCCTGGTCGGCCTCCGCTTCCCGCGCGCCGAGGTCATCCGTGACCAGATCGAGCAACTCGTCGAATGAGGCGTTGACAGGCGGGACCGACGGGGTGACGATGATTGCCCTGTAGACCTCCGGGTTCGCCTCCCCGGGACATCGGGTCTCCTGCCGGTACGTGCTCGGCCTGTCTGGTCCGCTCGGTGGGTGGTCCCGGGGAGGCGCTCTCGTCGCCCGCCGATGCGGTGTCTCCTAGGCTTGCCCCCATGCCCGAACGGACAGCGCCCACCCGGATCGTCGCGACCAACATGCGCCGCTTCGCCGTCGCACTCTGGGTCGTCGCCGTCGCCCTCGTCGTCATCGGACTCGTCACGAACGGCCTCCGCGCCGCGTGGCTGGTGCCGGTGCCGTCCCTCTTCACCGCCTGGTTCGCCTGGGTCGTGCTCTGGCGTCCGCGCATCGAGCTGACCGAGGACGAATTGGTCGTCGTCGACGTCCGCCGCACCACCCGCTTCGCCTGGCGCCGCGTGCAGGACGTCCGGTCGAAGTACGGGCTCGAGGTCGTCACCGACCAGGGTGAACAGCGGGTCTGGATCGCGCCGCGTCCGACGGCACGGCTCGCGATCGAACGGCCGGGAGGCCCGGTGCAACTCAGCGTCGCCGCTGCGGCGGACGAAATGCGTGCGCGGGTACCCGCCCCGGTCGCGTACGACGGCGCTCCCCCGGCGACGGTCACCGCGGCACCGATCGTGCACCGCGTGCACGGCTGGGCGATCGTCGCCCTCGTCGTCCTCGGGATCGCCGGCAGCCTGGCCGGCGCGCGCCTCTGACCTGACCGACACCGCCGTCGACCACCGGGCCGTTCCCGGTGTGCGCGTCGTGAGGCGGGCCTCCCGTCCGACACCCGGAACGACGGAACGCGCCGTCCCGAGGCGGGGCGGCGCGTTCCTCGTGTTGCGGGCTCTGCGGGTCAGCGACCGAACTCGAAGCCGGCGCCGGGGATGGCGGCCAGCAGGTCCTTCGTGTACTGCTCACGCGGGTTGGCGAAGACCTCATCGGTCGTCGCCTTCTCGACGATCTGGCCCTTGCGCATCACGCACACGTTGTCCGCGACCAGACGGACGACCGCCAGGTCGTGGGTGATGAACAGGTAGGTCAGGCCGAGCTCGGACTGCAGCTCGGTGAGCAGGTCCAGGATCTGGCCCTGCACGAGCACGTCGAGCGCGGAGACCGCCTCGTCGAGGACGATGACCTCGGGCTTGAGCGCGAGCGCACGCGCGACGGCGATGCGCTGCCGCTGTCCACCGGACAGTTCGCTCGGGTACCGGTTGACCATCGACTTCGGCAGTGCCACCTGGTCGAGCAGCTCGAGGACCCGGGCACGGCGCGAGGCCTTGTCGCCGACCTTGTGCGTGCTGAGCGGCTCGGCGATCGTGTTGCCGACGTTGTACATCGGGTCCAGCGAGCCGTACGGGTCCTGGAACACGGGCTGGACGCGGCGACGGAAGTCGAACAGGTCCTTGCCCTTGAGCGCGCCGATGTCGATGCCGTCGAACTGCACCGAACCGGACGTGATCGACTCGAGCTGCAGGACGAGCTTGGCGACGGTGGACTTGCCCGAACCGGACTCGCCGACGAGCGCCGTGGTGGTGCCCTTCGGGATCGCGAAGGAGACGCCGTCGACGGCCTTGAGTTCGCGGGTCGCCATGCCCTGACCACGCAGCTTGTAGACCTTCTGCAGGTCCTTGACGACGATGAGGTCCTCGGCGGGCCTGCTCTCGCGCTCGTGGGCGCGGGCCAGGAGTTCGTCGTCCTCGCTGCCGGTGTCGGCGATCGCGACGGACTGGTGCTGCACCTTCGACTGGATACGACGGCTCGCGAGCGACGGTGCCGCGGCGACGAGTCGCTGCGTGTACGGGTGCTGCGGGTTCGCCAGGATCTCCTTGGACGGACCGGCCTCGACGACCTGGCCCTTGTACATCACCACGAGCTTCTCGGCACGCTCGGCAGCCAGGCCGAGGTCGTGGGTGATGAACAGGACCGAGGTGCCGAAGTCGCGCGTCAGGCTCTCGAGGTGGTCGAGGATGACACGCTGCACGGTGACGTCGAGGGCCGAGGTCGGCTCGTCGGCGATGAGCAGCTTCGGGCGGCTGGACAGACCGATGCCGATGAGGACGCGCTGGCGCATACCGCCGGAGAACTCGTGCGGGTACTGCTTCAGACGGCTCTCGGCGTCACCGAGTCCGGCCTCCTGCAGGACCTCGACGGCCCGGGCACGGATCGCGGACTTGCCGGTCGCCATGCCGTTCGCCTTGATGGCCTCTTCGACCTGGAACCCGATCTTCCAGAGCGGGTTGAGGTTCGACATCGGGTCCTGGGGGACGTACCCGATCTCGGTTCCGCGGATCTCGGCCATCTGCTTCTCGTTCAGGCCGACGAGCTCGCGCCCGTTCAGCTTGATCGATCCGCCGGTGATCTGGCCGGTGCCGGGGAGGAGCTTGATGATCGCCTGCGCGCTGGTGGACTTGCCCGAACCGGACTCCCCCACGATCGCCAGGCGCTCGCCCTGCTCGAGCGTCATGTTGACGCCGCGGACGGCCTGAACCAGACCGGACTGCGTCTTGAAGCCGACGTGCAGGTCGGTGATCTCCAGCAGCGGGGCGCCGGGTGTGCCGGACGCCTTGGCGTTCGGCTCGGTGAGTGTCTCGCTCATCGGCGGGCCCTCGCCTTCGGGTCGAGCGCGTCGCGGACCACGTCACCGAGGAGGAGGAACGCGAGCACGGTGATGGACAGGGCGGCGGACGGCCAGAAGATCGTCGACGGGCTGGTGCGGATCGACGACTGCGCGGCACCGATGTCGAGGCCCCAGCTGAGTGCCGACGGCGGGAGGCCGATGCCGAGGAACGACAGGGTGGCCTCCGCGACGATGAACGTGCCGAGGGACACCGTCGCGACGACGATGACCGGAGCGAGCGAGTTCGGGATCACGTGCCGCACGAGCGTGGTGAAGCGGCTGACACCGAGCGCCGCGGACGCGGTCACGTAGTCGGCCTGCTTCGCGCTGAGCACGGCACCGCGCATGATGCGCGCGATCTGCGGCCAGGCGAAGACGGCGAGCACGAGCGACACCGTCACGGCGTTCCGCGCCGGCACCACCGACATGATCACGATCGCGCCGAGGACGGTCGGGATCGAGAAGAAGACGTCGCCGATGCGGGAGACGATCGTGTCGAGCCAGCCGCCGTAGAACCCGGCGAGGGCACCGATGACCACGCCGACGATCGTGACGAGCACGGTCGCGAGCAGGCCGACGATGAGGGAGTTCTGGGCACCCCAGATGACGCGGGCGTACACGTCGTAGCCCTGCCGCGTGAAGCCGAGCAGGTGACCGGCACGCGGGCCCTCGTTGCTGTCGTCGAGGTTCGCGGCGCGCGGGTCCAGGTGCGTGAACAGCCCGGGCGCGATCGCGACGACGATGATCAGCAGGATGAGGACCGACGAGATCCAGAACGTGGGACGGCGGCGCATGGACTCCCATGCGTCGGTCCACAGCGAACGGGTCTTCTCGTCCTCGTTGACCTGGTCGACCGCCAGGAGCGGAGTCTCCTCGATCGGCGCGACGTAGTGCGTCGCCGAGCGGGGTTCGGTGTTACTTGGCATAGCGGATCCTCGGGTCCAGGACGGCGTAGAGCAGGTCGACCAGGAGGTTGGCGAGCATGAAGATGATGACCATCACGGCGACGAAGGAGACCACCGTGGGGCCTTCGCCGAGCTTGACGGCCTGGAACACCGTGCCACCCACACCGTGGATGTTGAAGATGCCCTCGGTCACGATCGCACCGACCATCAGGTTGCCGATGTCGACGCCCAGGTAGGTCACGACCGGGATCAGCGAGTTCCGGAAGATGTGCACTCCGACGACGCGACGACGGGACAGACCCTTCGCGGTCGCGGTCCGCACGAAGTCGGCGCTCATGTTCTCGGCGACGCTCGCACGGGTCAGACGCACGATGTAGGCGAACGACACCGACGCCAGCACGATCGCCGGCAGCACCAGCTCGGACCACGGCGCCTGGCCGGATACGGTCACGCGGAACAGGCCGAGGTTGATGCCGAGGACGTACTGCAGCAGGAATCCGACGACGAAGGTCGGGACCGAGATGAGCAGCAGCGAGACGACGAGGGCCGTCGCGTCGAACAGCTTGCCCTTGCGGAGACCGGCGACGACACCGACGACGATGCCGGCCACGGCCTCGAAGACGAGCGACAGGATCGCCAGGCGCGCGGTGATCGGGAACGCCGCTGCGAGCTGCTGGCTGACCGGCAGGCCCGAGAACGTCGTGCCGAGGTCACCGCGGAACAGGCCACCGACCCAGAGCAGGTACTGGACGAAGAACGGCTTGTCGAGGTTGTACTGCTGCCGGATCGCTTCGATCACCTGCGGCGACGGCTGGCGGTCGCCGAACAGTGCGGCGACCGGGTCCCCGGGCAGCGAGAACACCATGAAGTAGATGAGGAACGTGGCCCCGAAGAAGACGGGGATGAGCTGCAGGAGGCGCTTGCCGAGGTACCAGAGCATCAGATCCCTGCCTGGTTCGCAGCGCGCATGTCGTTCAGGTTCATGTCGTGAGGGGTGGACGGTCCGAGGGTCGGCACGGGTGTCCGGTGCGGGCGGCGGCGCCCGCGTTCGTGGGGGAAGGTGTGACCGCCGTGGTACGGGGGCTCGGGGACCGTGGTCCCCGAACCCCCGTCCGGTTGGCCGCGGAGCAGGATACCTGTCCGCGATGTGTCTCGCGAGGAGACGTGTGTTACTTGGTGACCTCGATGTCGTAGTACAGCGGGACGGAGTCCCAACCGAACTTGACGTTCTTCACGTTGTCGGCAGACCAGACACCGGTGACGTTGGAGTACCAGAGCGGGATCTCGGGCAGGTCCTTGAGCAGCAGCTCCTGAGCCTTGTCGAAGGACTTGTTGCCCTCTTCGACGGACGAGGCCGAACGGCCCTTGGCGAGCAGTTCGTTGTACTCCGCCGAGTCGTAGCGCGAGTAGTTGTTCGACGAGCCTTCACCCATGGTCGGGCCGAGGAAGTTGTACAGCGACGGGTAGTCGGCCTGCCAACCGGTGCGGCTTCCGCCCGTGAGCTTGTCGTCCGTCTGCAGCGCGAGCGCCTCGGCGAACGTCGGGAGGGCCTTGCCCTCGGCCTTGATGCCCAGCGTGCTGGAGATCGAGTTGGTCACGGCGGTGACCCAGGCCTCGTGTCCACCGTCAGCGTTGTACGCGATGGTGAGCGTGTCGTTGTACGGCGAGATGTCGTCGGCCTGCTTCCACAGCTTCTTGGCCTCGGACTTGTTGTACTTGAGGACGTCGGAGCCCTTGAGGTCGCCGGTCCAGCCGTCGATCACCGGGGAGGTGAAGTCCTTGGCCGGGGTGCGGGTGCCCTGGAAGATCTTGTCGGTGATCTGCTTGCGGTTGATCGACAGCGACACCGCCTCGCGACGGAGCTTGCCCTCTTCGCCCTTCCAGTGGTCGAGGTAGTAGGGCAGGTAGATCGCCTGGAAGATCGCGGCGGCCTGGTTGACGTTCGAGTCGGGGAAGTCCGACTTGTAGGTCGCGAACGCGGCGTCCGGCACGGCGTCGAGGACGTCGAGGTTGCCGCCCTGGGCGTCGGAGTACGCGGTGTCCTGGGACGTGTAGAACGTGATCGTCAGACCACCGTTCTTCGGCTTGCGCTTGCCCTGGTAGTCCTTGTTCGTGACGAGCTTGATGTCCTGGTTGTGCGTCCAGGCGCTCTTGCCGTCGAGCTTGTACGGACCGTTGCCGATCGGGTTCTCACCGAAGGCCTTGGTGTCGTCGTAGAAGACCGAGGGGAGCGGCACGAAGGCGTTGTAGCCGAGGGACAGCGGGAAGTCCGACTGCGCCGACTTCAGCGTCACGGTGAACTCGTCGTCACTCTTGACCTTGAGGCCGGTGAGCTCGGAGTCCTTGTCGGCGTCGTAGCCCTCGATGTTCTCGAAGAAGTAGCTCGCGCCCTGCGCGTTCGACTTCTGGGCTGCCCAGTTCCACGCCTTCGTGAAGGACTCGGCGGTGATGGCCTCGCCGTTGGTGAACTTCCACCCCGAGTTGATCGTGATGTCGAAGGTCTTCGAGTCGTCGGTCTCGACGCTCTTGGCCAGTTCCTTCACCGGCTTGCCGTCGGCGTCGTACGAGAACAGACCGTCGAACAGCGACGTGATGATCTTGCCGCCACCGGTCTCGGTGGTGTTCGAGGGGATGAGCGGGTTCTGCGGTTCGCTGCCGTTCGTGGTGACGATGCCGGTGGCGTTGGCCGAACCGGAGCCGGAGCCGGAGCCCGAGCCGCTTCCGCCACCGTTGCCGGAGCAGCCGGTCAGGGCAATTGCTGTGGCCCCGAGCACGGCGAGGGCAGTGAGCCCAGCGCGCTTCTTGATCAAGAGTTCCTCCTGGTGCATGGGACGCGCCGGGCACAGAGGTCCCTCCCGGCACGTTTGACTCCTGAACTGTAGGCAGTGCAGAGAGAACCGACCAAACCCTGCGCGCATCGGTTACACGCCTGAAACCAAGTTGCAGGATCGTTGCGGCACAATGCAACTTCCGCGCGTCTGAGCCGGAGTACCGCTCATCTGTTGCGTTTGCATCAACGTCCGTGCAGCGCGCAGGTGACGCCCGGGTGAACCACAGATGTCGCCCGCGAGCGGTTGCATTCGGAGCGCTCCACCCCGCACGATGCGCGCCGGAGGCCCGTGGCGATCCCGCCACGGGCCTCCCGTCCGTCCTGCCGCCCTGTCCGGGCTGCTGTCGTCCTACGCGAACGCCTCCACCGGCGGGCAAGCGCACACGAGGTTGCGGTCCCCGTACGCCTGGTCGATCCGGCGCACCGGCGGCCAGTACTTCCGACCGGCCTGGCCGGCCGACGGGTAGACCGCCTGCTCACGGGTGTACGCGTGCTGCCACTCCCCCGTGATCACCGACGCGGCCGTGTGCGGCGCGTTGACGAGCGGGTTGTCCTCCGCCGGCCACTCGCCCCGGGCGACCGCGTCCGCCTCGGCACGGATGGCGAGCATGGCGTCGACGAAGCGGTCGAGCTCGGCCAGGTCTTCGCTCTCGGTCGGTTCGACCATGAGCGTGCCTGCGACGGGGAACGACATCGTCGGTGCGTGGAAGCCGTGGTCGATGAGCCGCTTCGCGACGTCGTCGACCGTGATGCCCGTCGCCTCGCGCAGGGGACGCAGGTCGAGGATGCACTCGTGCGCGACCAGGCCGGACTCCCCCGTGTAGAGGACCGGGAACGCCTCGCGCAGACGTGCCGCCAGGTAGTTCGCGCCGAGCACGGCGACCTCGGTCGCCCGGGTGAGCCCCTCGACCCCCATCATCCGGACGTAGGTCCAGGTGATCGGCAGGATGCTCGGGCTGCCGTACGGCGCTGCCGAGACCGGCCCGCCGGCGTGCGCGAGGCGGTCGCCGTCGACGGCTGCGTCGGCACCGGTGCGACGGTCGGCCTCCTGCGCCATCGGGTGGCCTGGCAGGAACGGTGCGAGGTGCGCCTTCGCCGCGACCGGACCGACGCCCGGGCCGCCGCCGCCGTGCGGGATGCAGAACGTCTTGTGCAGGTTGAGGTGCGAGACGTCGCCACCGAAGTCCCCAAAGCGGGCGTGCCCGAGGAGCGCGTTCAGGTTGGCACCGTCGACGTAGACCTGGCCGCCGGCGTCGTGCACGGCGTCGCAGATCGCGGTGATGTCGTGCTCGTAGACGCCGTGCGTCGACGGGTAGGTGATCATCAGCGCGGCCAGCTGTCCGGCGTGCTCGGTGGTCTTCGCACGGAGGTCGACGAGGTCGACGTTGCCGTCCTCGTCGCAGGCCACGACGACGACCCGCATGCCTGCGAGGACCGCCGAGGCGGCGTTCGTCCCGTGCGCGCTCGACGGGATGAGGCACACCGTCCGGGCGTCGTCCCCGCGGGACCGGTGGTACCCGCGGATCGCGAGCAGCCCGGCGAGTTCGCCCTGGCTGCCGGCGTTCGGCTGGACCGAGACCGTGTCGTACCCGGTGACCTCGCCGAGCCAGGTCTCGAGGTCGCCGATCATGTCGAGGTAGCCCTGCACGTCCTCGCGCGGGGCGAACGGGTGCAGTCGGGCGAACTCCGGCCACGTCACGGCTGCCATCTCGGTCGCCGCGTTGAGCTTCATGGTGCAGCTGCCGAGCGGGATCATGCCGCGGTCGAGCGCGTAGTCCTTGTCGGAGAGGTGCTTGAGGTACCGCATCATGCGGGTCTCACTGCGGTGCGCGGAGAAGACCGGGTGGGTCAGGAACGCGCTCTGTCGCTCGAGCGCGGCCGGGAGGCCCGTGCCCGCGTCACGCACGGCGGTCTCGGTCCCCGGGACGGTCACGTCGGCGGCACCGAACACCGCGGCGAGTGCGGCGACGTCCTCCGGCGTGGTCGTCTCGTCGGCAGACAGCTGCAGGGTGTCGGCGTCCACGAGGTGGAGCAGGTACCCGGCGTCGTGCGCGGCGCTGACGAGGGACTCGGCGCCACCGGTGAACCGGAGCGTCAGGGTGTCGAAGAAGTCGTCGTGCACGACCTCGGCGCCCGCGGCACGGGCGACGTCGGCGAGCGCCGCCGTCGTCCGGGCGACCCGGTGCGCGATGAAGCGCAGGCCTTCGGGCCCGTGGTAGACCGCGTACATCGACGCCATCACGGCGAGGAGCACCTGCGCGGTGCAGATGTTGCTCGTCGCCTTCTCGCGGCGGATGTGCTGCTCGCGGGTCTGCAGGCTGAGGCGGTAGGCCATGCCGCCGTCGGCGTCGAAGGACACCCCGACGAGACGACCGGGCAGCTGGCGCTCGAGACCGGCACGGACGGCGAGGTAGCCGGCGTGCGGGCCACCGAAGCCGAGCGGGACACCGAAACGCTGGCTGGTGCCCACGGCGACGTCGGCGCCGAGGTCCCCGGGGCTGGCGAGCAGGGTCATCGCGAGCAGGTCGGCCGCGACGACGGCGATGCCGCCACCCGCGTGGACGCGCTCGATGGTGCGGCTCGGGTCGACGACCCGGCCGGAGGCGCCCGGGTACTGCAGGACCACGCCGAAGGCGCCGTCGAGCTGCTCGTCGGTGGGCCCGTCGGCGGCGTCGAAGCCACGCAGGGTGATGCCGACGGCTTCCGCGCGGTGGCCGAGGATCGCGGCGGTCTGTGGGAGGAGGTCGGCGTCCACCAGGAACGCGTCGCCCTTGACCTTCGAGGCACGGCGGGCGAGGAGCATGCCCTCGACGACGGCGGTGCCCTCGTCGAGCATCGACGCCCCGGCGGTCGCCATGCCGGTGAGGTCGGACACCATCGTCTGGAAGTTGATCAACGCTTCCAGCCGGCCCTGCGAGATCTCCGGCTGGTACGGCGTGTAGGCCGTGTACCAGCTCGGGTTCTCGAGCACGTTCCGCTGGATGACCGCGGGCGTGTGCGTGTCGGAGTAGCCGAGGCCGATCATCGCGCGTCGGACGGTGTTGCGCCCGGCGACGGCACGCAGTTCGGCGAGCGCCTCGGTCTCCCCCACCGCGGTCGGCACGGACGAGTGCGCGATCGGTGCGGCGTGGATCGACTCCGGGACGGCGGCCCGGACGAGGGCGTCGAGCGAGGGCTGCCCGACGACGTCGAGCATGGCCTGCTGGTCGGCGAGCGTGGTGCCGATGTGGCGGTCGGCGAACGTGGTCTGCAGGTTCGTCGACGTGGTGAGGTCCTGGTCCGCGGTCATGCGATCGAGGCCCGGTACGTGTCGTGGTCCATGAGGTCCTCCGGGAAGGAGGTGCCGTCGACCTTGAGCTTGACGAGCCAACCGGCGCCGAACGGGTCCTGGTTGACGGTGTCCGGGGTCGCGACGACGGCGTCGTTGACCTCGACGACCTCGCCCTCGATCGGGGCGAAGAGTTCACCGACGCTCTTGGTCGACTCGATCTCGCCGAGCTGCTCGCCCGCCGTCGTGGTGGTGCCCACGGCGGGGAGCTCGACGTAGACGACGTCACCGAGCTGTTCGGCCGCGTGGTCGGTGATCCCGACGGTGACGACGTCGCCCTCGACGAGGATCCACTCGTGGTCCTTGGTGTACTGCAGTGCGGTCTGGTCGGTCATGGGGATCAGCCTCTCGAAGCGCGGCGGTAGAAGGGGAGAGCGGTGACGGTTCCGGGGATGGCGGTACCGCGGACGTCGATGTGGAGGACCTGTCCCCCGTCGGCGCAGTCCGGGTCGACGAAGGCCATCGCGACCGGGTGGCCGAGCGTGGGCGAGAGGGCACCGGAGGTGACGGTGCCGACGACGACACCGTCGCGGAGCACGTCGTACCCGGCGCGGGCAGCGCGGCGCCCCGCCATCGTGATGCCGACGAGCACGCGGGCGTCCGGTGCGGGCTGCACGCCGGCGTCACCGACGAACGAGCCCGAGGTCGCGACGACCCGGCCGAGCCCGGCCTGCGCCGGACGGACGGAGGTGTCGAGCTCGTGGCCGTAGAGCGGCATGCCGGCTTCGAGGCGGAGGGTGTCGCGAGCGGCGAGTCCGGCGGGCACGACCCCGCGCTCGGCACCCGCGTCGAGCAGGGCGTCCCAGAGCACCGGCGCGGTGTCGGTGTCGCTGTACAGCTCGAAGCCGTCCTCGCCGGTGTAGCCGGTGCGGGCGATGAGGACCTCGCTGCCGTCGAAGAGCGCGTGCAGCACCCGGTAGTAGCGCAGTTCGTCGAGCGGGGTCTCCGGCTGCAGGCGGTCGGCGACGACGAGGGCGTCGAGCGTCCCGGCGGCAGCCGGACCCTGGATCGCGACGAGGGCGGTCCGGTCGGAGTCGTCCGTGACCGAGACGTCGTGCCCGGCGGCGCGTTCCCGCATGGCCTGCACGGCGACGTCCCGGTTGCCGGCGTTCGCCACGACGAGGAAGACGTCGTCACCGGTGCGGTACACGACGAGGTCGTCGAGGATCCCGCCGTCCGGGGTCAGGAGCAACGAGTACTTGGCCCGACCGACCGGCATCGTGCCGAACGACCCGGCGAGCGCGGCGTCGAGGTACGGGACGGCGTCGGGCCCCTGCACGCCGATCTCGGCCATGTGCGAGAGGTCGAACACGCCGGCTGCCTGGCGAACCGCGTGGTGCTCGGCGAGGTCGGACGAGTAGCGGACCGGCATGCGGTGGCCGCCGAAGTCGGTGAAGGTGGCGCCGGCGGCGACGTGCGCGGCCTCGAGTGGCGACGAACGCAGCACGGACGATGGGTCTGACATGGACGGAGTTCTCCTGGCATCGGCAGGGCCCGACGACCGTCGTCGGGTGCGGAACTCCCCCTCTGTCATGGGCCTGAGAGCTTCACCGCGGCCCGTGAGGTCCGGCGGCTTTCACCGTGGGCGAGACGACGACGCCGTGGGGGGTGCCCACGATCGGGTGTCTGCTTTTCAGAGTGGCCTGCCCGCTGCGGTGTTGGACCTGAGAGATTGGCGGGGAGCTTGCTCCTTCGGTGCCCTGGCCCGGATGCAGTGCGCTCCGGGTCGGGGGCTCTCCCGCGGCGGGTGGTCGGCCGTCGTGTTCTGTTGTCCGGTGAGCATACCGAGCCCGCGTTACGGGCATGTGTCGCGGGTTCGGACCGCGGCTCCTCAGGTGACCCTTCGACATCACGTAGAGTGACGCCGTGGCAGGACAGCGATCGCGCCCCCGTGGGCAGCTCGAGCAGGCGGTGCTCGAGGCGCTCTGGACCGCCGACGCCGGGCTGACTGCACGTCAGGTCCTCGAGGTCTTCGACGAACCGCGGCCGGCCCTGACGACGGTCCTCACCGTGCTCGACCGTCTCGGCCGCAAGGGGACGGTGCTCCGCGAGCAGCACGACGACGCCCCGCTCACCTTCCATGCCGCGCACTCGCGGGAGGACCACACCGCCTCCCTCATGACGAACGCGCTGGCCGCCTCCTCCGACCGCGAGGCGGCGCTCCTGCAGTTCACCGGCTCGCTCGCCTCCGGGGACCTCGAGGTCCTCCGCCGTGCGATCGACTCCCGAACGCGTCCCTGACCGGTCCGCCCCCGTGGTCGTCACCGGCGCCTGCCTCGTCGTCCTCGCCCTCGCCGTCGTCGCGCTCGCCCCGCGCGTGCTGACGCGGGCGGGATGGACCATCGACCGTCCGCTGACCGCCATCGCCGCCTGGCAGGCATCCGTCGTCGTCGGGGTCGCCGGCTTCGTGGTCGGCATCGCCCTGGTCGTCCTCGCCGGGCGCCCGCTGACCGACCCGTTCGGCATCGGCGACTCCCCGAGTCACGGCCTGAACGTCGGTGTCGCCGTGCTCGCCGTCATCGCGTTCGCCGTCGCCGTCCGCGTCCGGCCCGGCCCCGAGCACGAGGCCGCCCGCGAGGCGATCCGCACCGGCGCCGCTCCCCACCGCGAGGTCGACGGCACCCTCGTCGCCGTCCTGCAGGCCGACACGGCCCTGGCCTGCGCGGTCCCCGGTCGTTCCGGCGGGGTGCTCGTCAGCACCGGGCTCACGGAACAGCTGCACACCGACGAGCTGGAGGCCGTGGTCGCCCACGAGCGCGCGCACCTGCGGCAGCACCACGCGGCCGTCGTCGGCTTCGCCGAGTCCGTCGAACGCGCCGTCCCGTGGGTCCCGGGAGCCCGTGCGATGGCCCGGTCGACCCGGGTCCTCGTCGAGTTCGCCGCCGACGACGCAGCCGCACGCCGGGTGGGCCGCGACGCGTTGCGCCGGGCGGTCCTGGTGGCGGACGCGACGGGTGCACTCGGCGCGGTGCGGGCCTCCAGACTGTCCTGAGCCGGCCGGGAGGGCCGCCCTGCGCCCGCCTGCCGGCGCACGGGGCTACCCTGGTCCGGTCCGCCACCGCGAGGGGAACCGTGCAGCCGCTCACCGAATCCGACATCCGATCGTCCTTCGTCAACGCCACGCCCGACGAACTCGCCCAGCTCCCGATCCCGGGGCTGCACGAGACGCTGTGGAACGAACGCGAGTTCCTCGGCTGGCGTGACCCGCAGGCCGCCCGTCGCGGCTACATGGTGTCCTGGATGGACGGCAAGCCGGTCGGGATCGTCGTCCGGGCAGCCGGGGGTTCACTGCGCGCGGGCATCGCCGCGATGTGCTCGTTCTGCCACTCCCCCCAGCCGGCGACGCAGGTGCGGCTCTTCTCCGCCGCCCGCGCCGGTGAGTCCGGGCGGAACGGCAACACCATCGGCACCTACATCTGCGAGGACCTGGGCTGCCCGATGCTGATCCGCACGGCGCCGCCGCACCTGAACCCACCGGCGACGATCGCGATGCGCTCCGAGTCGTTGCTGCAGCGGTTGCACAACTTCACGGCCGACCTGCGGACGACGGAGTGAACCCGGACCGCTTCCGCACCGCGCGGTGGGCCGTCGTCGAGGAACTCGGGGACGGCCGCTGGCGTCTCACCGTCCGGGACGAGGCCGACGACGAGCTCGGCGCGTTCGGTCTGGGGGTCGAGGGGCCGTGGGATCCGGACGTCGAGCCGCACGTGGGCTTCGTGCTCACGCAGATCGGGCTCGCGCTCACCGGAGCCCGGCCATGGCGTGCGGACGAGCTCGGCGACCAGCGGGCACCGGTGTTGCCGCTGGCACTCGTCCGCTGACGGTCGCGCTGACGACCGCGCTGATGGGCCGTGCCCGCTCGTCAGTCCGCCGCGGCGAAGTTCCGGAGGACCTCGCGGTCGTCGTCCGACCGTGACGCCCAGACCAGCTCGCTCCGGTGTGCGCTGCCCTCGAGCGGCAGGAGCACCACGGTGTCCGGGGCCGCGAGCGCCGCACTCTCCGGCAGCACCGTCACCCCGAGTCCGACGCCGACCAGGTGCAGCACGGTCGCCCACGTCGTCGCCTCCTGCACGATCACCGGCCGTCGACCGCCGGAGGCCACGGGTGCGGTGTTCCGTTCGGTGGCGAGCGCGCCGGCTTCCGCGGGGAAGAACACGAACGGGTCATCGAGCAGCTCCGGGCCGCGCAACGATGCGCGGCCGGCGAAGCGGTGGTCTCGCGGCACGGCGGCGACGAAGGGCTCGCTGCGGAACCGGACGAACCGCACCCCCTCGGCCGGATCCGGGTCGCGGACCACTGCCAGGTCGAGCTCCCCACGCTGCACGGCCGCGACGAGCCGGGAGGAGAACCCCTCCGTCAGTTCCACGCGGACCAACGGGTAGCGCAGCCGGAACCGCTGCACCAACTCGATCGGGCCGAGCGGCAGCGCCGAGACGACGAACCCGACGTCGAGCCGCCCGGCCTCACCGCGCCCGGTCCGGATGGTCTCGTCGAGGTCCCGCCGGGTCTGGGCGAGCAGCGACCGGGCTCGTCCCTGCAGCACCCGACCGGCCGGGGTCAGCGCCACACTCCGGGAGGTCCGGGTGAACAGGTCGACACCGAGAGCGACACCGAGAGCGACCTCGATGCGCCGGATCAGCTGCGACAGGGCGGGTTGGGCGATGCCGAGCCCCGCCGCCGCCCGTCCGAAGTGCAGCTCGTCGGCGAGCGCCAGGAACGCCCGCAGCTGGCGGAGGTCGACCTCGGGAGCACGATCCATGCGCCGAGCCTATCGATCAGACTGAACGAGTATTGGACTTGACTCCGTCGGTTCCGGAGGATGGACACATGCCCGACACCACCACCGAGATCGTCATCGACGACATGTCCTCCGCTGCCGACGCCGCCGCGTTCCAGTCGCTGAACGAGCGGTGGATCACGGCGTTCTTCACGCTCGAGGACGAGGACCGCCGGCTCCTCGGCGACCCCGTGCAGCACATCGTCGACCCCGGTGGCGTGGTCCTCGTCGCCCGCCTCGGGAGTGAGGTCGTCGGCTGCGTCGGACTCGCCCCGCACGGCACCGGACCCGCCCCGCACGACACCGACGAGTTCGAGCTCGTCAAGATGGCCGTCGACCCTGACCACCAGGGACACGGCACCGGCCGCCGGCTCATCCGCGCCGCGATCGACCGGGCGCGGGACCTCGGCGCACGCCGGGTGCTGCTCGAGACGAACAGCGCTCTCACGAGCGCGATCCACCTCTACGAGACGACCGGGTTCCGGCACCTCGGAGCCGACGAGCACCCGCCGAGCCCGTACGTCCGCGCCGACGTGGCGATGGCACTCGACCTCTGACACGGGGCAGGCCGGGAGGCCCGGGACCGGACCGCCCGTCGGCGCGAGCCGGACCACGCAGCGGTTGACGGGCCTCCCGGCCGGTCCGCGTACCGTCCGGCCGCATGCCCCGCGACCAGTACGAGTACAGCGACCCGACCACCCGGTACCCGAGCACCAGCCCCGAGCCGCGGCAGCAGCCCGAACCGGGCCTGGAGTCGCGGATGGACCCGAAGCCGGACCACGGCGAGGACTCGTACCGCGGGACCGGACGACTCGCCGGGCGTCGTGCGCTGATCACCGGCGCGGACTCCGGCATCGGCGCAGCGGTCGCGATCGCGTACGCGCGAGAAGGTGCCGACATCGCCCTGGCGTACCTGCCGGACGAGGAAGAGGACGCGCAGCGGATCGTCGCCCTGATCGAGGCGGCCGGACGGAAGGCCGTCACCATCCCGGGCGACCTGACCGCGAAGAACT
Source organism: Curtobacterium sp. MCBD17_030 (assembly GCF_003224255.1). Taxonomy (NCBI): domain Bacteria; kingdom Bacillati; phylum Actinomycetota; class Actinomycetes; order Micrococcales; family Microbacteriaceae; genus Curtobacterium; species Curtobacterium sp. MCBD17_030. Next base: position 121,650 of record NZ_QKLI01000005.1, read on the forward strand.
ACCCTGCCGCCCTCGTCGAACGGGCTGTCGCCGAACTCGGCGGACTCGACGCGATCGTCACCTGTGCCGGCAAGCAGCACTGGCGAGCCGAGGTCACCGACATCCCCGACGACCAGCTCGTCGACACCTTCACCGTCAACGTCCTGTCGCTCTTCCGGCTCGTCCAGGCAGCGCTGCCGCACCTGGAGCCCGGGTCGACGATCATCACCACCGCCTCGATGGAGGCGTACCAGCCGGCTCCCGACCGGCTCGACTACGCCGCGTCGAAGGCCGCGGTCAACAACTTCTCGAAGGGTCTCGCGCAGCAGCTCATCCCCCGGGGCATCCGCGTCAACGTCGTCGCTCCCGGACCCACCTGGTCGGTGCTGCAGGTCTCCGCCGGGGTCGACCCGGAGACCCTGCCAGACTTCGGGTCGAGCGAGTCGCCGATGGGTCGGCCGGGGCAGCCCGCCGAGCTGGCACCGGCGTACGTGTTCCTGGCGTCGCATGAGTCGAGCTTCGTCGCCGGCGAGACCCTCAACGTTAACGGCGGCATGGTCACACCCCGACCGCTCGCCGCCGTGTCCTGAGGCGCTCTCGTTGCTACGCTCACGGCATGGCGACGCACGAGGTCCAGGCCGTCCGTGAGCAGGGCATGTGGCAGGTGTTCATCGACGGGTTCCCCGTGACCGAGGTCCGCCGGTGGCCGTCGGTCGCCTTCGTGGCCCGGGAGTGGATCTCGCTCACCGACCAGATCCCGTCGCGTGAGGTCGACCTGCACGTGACCGTCATCGGTCGCAACCACTTCGCGCCCGTCGCCTGACGGGAGCGAGTCTGACCGGAGCAGGTCGGACCGGAGCGGTCAGTCCGCAGCCGCCACGAGCTGCTGGGCCCGCTGGTACGACACGTCGAGCAGCGGACCGATCTCCCGAACGGTCAATCCGGCATCGTGGAGCTCCTTCGCCGCCGCAGCGGTCTCGTCAGCGGCCGCTCGGCGTGCGCGGTCGGCCTCGTCCCGGAGTTCGACAGCACGGTCCAGGTGCGCGCGCACCGAGTCCGGCAGGACGAACTCGACCTGGACCAAGAAGGCCTCGGCCGGGCGGTCGTGCATGTTCGCCAACCAGTCGCGGGCCATCGGTTCGACCTCGCGCTGCCGTCGAGCTTGCGTCCGGAGCTCGCCGTCGATCCAGACGAGCCAGTAGCGCCCGTCCCGCTGTGCGCGCACGTTGTGCGTCGTCGTCATGATCCGTCCTTTCCGTCATCGCAGTTGCGGATGATCGATCGTGCGAGCATCTCCCGGATCTCCCGGTGCCGGGGGATCTCGATGCGCTCACTGCCGAAGAGGAAGACGTCGTGCCTCCCGCCGTGCCGGAGGAGCACGAAGGGAACGCCACGCCGTGCCGCTCGTTGACGGAGCAGGCGAACGAGGTCCGCGCGCTTCACGGTACCTGTCCAACACCGATTGGACAAGAATGTCTAGCAGCGTTGGACGCCCCGTTGCCCTGTTGTCTGGTCTGCACGCAGCCACGATCGCTCGCCGCCGTGAGGCGGCAGGAGTGATCCGCAGTCCCTGTGGACGGACCACCGCGACGCCCCGCCTGAGGAGGACAGCTGGCAGTGGCTCCCGCAGCTCGTCAGGCGACGTGCCAGACGACAGCCTCCTGCGCACTCGACGGGTACGCGGCAGCGATGCGGAACACCGCCTCGCGGAGGGTCTCCGGCGAGCATGCGAGGTTGATGCGGGCGAAGCCCTTGCCCTCGGTCCCGAACGGCAGCCCCGAGTTCAGCGCGACGAACGCGTGCTCGCGCAGCTGCACAGCCGGGTCGTCGCCGAGGCCGAGCCCGCGGAAGTCCAGCCACGCCAGGTACCCCGCCCGAGGCCGGGCGTAGACCACGCCGGGCAGGTGCTCGGCCAGGAGCTTCGCCAGCAGACGGTCGTTCGCGACGATGCGGTCGACGACGTCGTCGAGCCATCCGACGGCCAGGGTGAACGCGGCCAGGTTCGCGTGCAGCCCGAGGATGCTCGTGCGGCAGGCGACCTCCTCCCACAGGGTGTCGAGGAGCGCCGCCGTCCGCGAGTCCCCGGCGACGATGACCGAGCACTTCACGCCGGCGAGGTTCCAGCCCTTGCTCGCGCTCGTCACGCACACGCTCCGCGCACCGAGTGGTTCGGCGATCATCGCGAACGGGGTGAACTGCACACCGGGGTGCGTCAGCGGAGCGTGGATCTCGTCACTGATCACGAGGACGTCGTACTCGGCCGCCAGACGAGCCAGCGCCTCGAGGTCTGCCCGGTCGTGGACGAGACCGATCGGGTTGTGCGGGTTGCAGAGCAGGAACACGCGGACGCCGCCCGCGAACGCCCGTTCCAGGCCGTCGAGGTCCAGCCGGTAGACGCCCCACTGCTCACGGAGCGGGACCTCTTCCACCTGACATCGGGCCTCTTCCACGAGCTCGAAGAACGGCGGGTACACCGGCGGCGTGATCGCGACCCGTCCGCCGTCAGGCAGCGCGAGCCGGAGCGTCTCGACGATCCCCACGCTGACGTCCGTCGCCAGGTACACGCGCCCGGGGTCGACGTCCCACCCCCATCGGTCGCGGGCGAAGCCGGCGAACGCGGGCGCGAGCGGCCCGGGACCGTCGAGGTAGCCGAGGTCCGACTGCTGCACCCGTTCGACGAGGGCCTGCCGGATCTCCGGCGCGACCTCGTGGTCCATCTCGGCCACGAACAGGGGCAGCACGTCTGGCGCGTACCGCGTCCACTTGATGCTCGTGCGGACCCCGCGGAGCGTGCCGACCGGGTCCTGTTCGTCGCTGGTCATGCGTCCCAGCATGCTCCTGACGGGAGGCCCGGTGCGAGTCCGGACGTCATCGGACGTCGTCTGCCGCCCACTTCCGCCGATCGGGCACGCCCGGATCCGCGCCCGCCTAGTGTCGGCGGCATGACCACGAGCACCGCCGAGAAGGCGACGACCCTCCAGTCCCTGCACACCGCCCCCGAGATCCTCCGCGTCGTGAACGTCTGGGACGCGATCAGCGCGAAGACCGTCGCCGCGTTCCCGGAGACCCGCGCGATCGCGACCGCCGGGCACTCGATCGCCGCGATGTACGGCTACGAGGACGGCGGCATGTCGCTCGACCTCGCCCTCGCTGGCGCGAAGACCGTCGTCGACGCGGTGGACCTGCCGGTCAGCGCGGACCTCGACGACGGCTACGAGGACCCGGCCGAGACCATCCGTCGTGCGATCGGCATCGGCGTCGTCGGTGCCAACGTCGAGGACCGCCTGCGCCCGTTCGACGAGTCCGTCGCCAGGGTGGCCACGATCATGCGCGCAGCCGAGCAGGAGGGCATCGACTTCCAGCTGAACGCCCGGACCGACGCGATCGCCCGTGGCGGCGACCGTCCGATCCAGGAGAGCATCGCGGACGCCATCGCCCGTGGAAAGGCCTTCCTCGACGCCGGAGCCCCGCTCGTGTTCGTCCCCGGTGCCGTCCAGCGTGAGGTCGTCGAGCAGCTGGTCGAGGGCCTGGGCCGCGGCAAGCTCAGCGTCATCGGGCTGCCGGGCGCCCTGCCCGCCGCCGAGTACCAGGCGCTGGGCGTCGCCCGCATCTCCTACGGTCCGCTGACGCAGCGCGTCGCCCTGCGGGCGCTCCGCGACCTCACGGCCGACCTGTACGCGGGCGGCGTGATCCCCGAGGACACCCCGACGCTCAACTGAGCCGTCGACGGACGGGAGGCCCGTGGCGGTGTCGCCACGGGCCTCCCGTCCGTCAGGCGATCACCATCGCGACCGCAGGTCGCGGCCTACCCGAGCGCCGGGTACAGCGTCGGCGAGGTGCGGGCGTGCGTCGCCTGCTCGAAGCCGTAGCCGAGCCCGATGACGGTCCCCTCGTCGTACGAGCGGCCGAGGAACTCCAGGTTGACGCCGGCGCCGGTGATCGTGGCGTCCGCTGCGGTCGCCTGCCCCATCGGGACCGTGACGGCCGGCATGCCGGTGTTCGGGCTGAGGCGCATGTTGGTGCCCTGCGTGCCGTACGGCGTGCCGGACGGGTAGACGAGCGCGTCGAGGTCCTGCGCGTCCATCATCCCGGTGACCACCTGCTTGCCGGTGGCGATCTGCGTGGTGTGCGAACCGTTCGGTCCCGCCCACGCCTGGTACTGCGCGTCGGTGATCGCGTCACGCTGCTGGTAGGTGCTCTTGCGGCTCGGCACGTACTCGCCCGAAGCGAGGATGCCCTGCAGCGACCGTGCGGTGACGTCCGGGTCCAGGTGCTTCGCGACGTACTGGTCCAGGTCGTGCTTGAACTCGTTCGTGCTGCCGCTGCCCTCGCTGAGGACCCGGTTGAACTCCGTCGTCGCGGTGATCGGGACGACGGTGGCGCCCTGGGCCTCGAGGGTCGCCTGCGCCTGGGCGAAGAGCCGCGCGGTGGTGCGGTTCGTGCCGACCATCGAGGTCACGTACCCGATGCGCTTGCCCTTCAGCGCGGTCGGGTCGAGGAACTGCGTGTACGAGGTGGGGACCTTGCCGGTCTGGCCTTCGGTGACCGGGTCGGCGGCGTCGACCCCGGTGACAGCGTCGAGCGCGACGGCCGCGTCGGTCACCGAGCGGGCGAGGGGCCCGCCGGTGTCCTGCGACAGCGCGAGCGGGATGATGCCGTCGCGACTCGTCAGGCCGACGGTCGGCCGGATGCCGACGAGCTGGTTGTACGACGAGGGGATGCGGATCGAGCCGCCGGTGTCGGTGCCGAACCCGATGCCCGCCAGGTTGGCGGAGACGGCCGCACCGGTGCCACCGCTCGAGCCGCCCGCGGTCTGGCTCGTCACGTAGGGGCTGGCGACGAGGAGCGAGGAACCGGCCGGCTGGTTCGAGGAGAACTCCGACACGAAGCCGTACGCGAACTCGTCGAGGCTGGCCTTGGCGAGGACGACCGCTCCGGCGTTCCGGAGGCCTGTGACCATCGCCGCGTCGGTGGCGGTCTGGTTGTCGTCCCAGCAGCCGCAGCCGCCCGTGGTCGGCATGTCCTTCGTGTCGTAGTTGTCCTTCAGTGCGATCGGCACGCCGAGCAGCATGCTCGTCATGCCGTGTGCCGCTCGTTCGGCGTCGGCGGCCTTCGCGGCGGCGACTGCTCCGGCGTTGGTCGTGACGATGGAGTTGAGCGGTCGCCCGCCCGCCCCCGTGTCCGTGGTGGTCCGGTCGTAGGCGGCGATGCGGTCCAGGTAGTCCTGGGTGATCTCGGCCGAGGTCGTGACCCCGGCGTTCATCGCGGCCTGCATGTCGAGCGTCGAGGCCTCGACGAGCTGGAAGGGCCCGTCGTCGTAGATCATCCGCTGGGACAGGCCGGCGACGTCCGCCAGCGTGATGGTGCCGTTGCCGTCCGCGTCGGCGGCCGAGACCGTCGACCAGTCCGGATCGGTGCTGGTCGTGCCGAGGTGGTCGGACAGGACGGTGAGGTCGGCCTGCGTGACCTGGTCGTCGCCGGTGAGGTCGAGCGCCGTGTAGTACGGCGCGAGCATGGCGGCGGGGCTCGCGTCGACCGCGGCCGGTGCCGCGTTCGCGACGAGGGACGGGGTCGCGACGACGGCGGTGCCGACGAGGGCCAGGAGCGCGGCTCCGGCGACGGTGGTGCGGCGACGGCGGGTCGTCACGGGGGTTCCTCCGGGGGTTCGGGATGTCGTGGTGTCGTCTGCCAGGTCACGGCGACGGGGCGTGGCGGTCATCGAGCGTCCTCCGTCGAGGCGGGGCGACGCGCGCGACGGCGGGCGAGGACGAGGCCGGCGCCCGCGAGCAGCAGGGCTGCGCTCGCGGCGATCCAGGGTGCGAGGTCGGAGCCGGTGAACGCGAGCGCGCCGCCGGCGGGCCTGCCGGAGGTGCTGCCCACCGGGTCCGTGCCCGTCCCGGCGTCGGTGCCGGTGCCGGTGCCGTCGGTCCCGCCCGCGATCGGGGTCGCGCTCGGCGTCGCCGTGGGAACGCCGGTGGGGGTGGCGGTCGGCGTCGGCGTCGGTGTCGGCGCCGGCGTCGGAGCTGCGGCGATCGTGACGGTCGTCGATGCCGGGTCGGTCAGCGTGGTGGTGCTGCCGTCGGACGCGACCACGGTGACGCGCGTCACGGCGAGGTCGACGGTGGCGGGGCTCGTCGCGGTCAGCTCGACCGAGGCTGCGAGGTCGCCGGAGATCGCCGGTGAGGTCCCGAGCCGGGTGTGCAGCAGCGAGATCGTGTCGCCGTCCTGCTCGACGGAGTCGAAGCCGCCGTCCGGGCCGGTCACGCTGCCGTCGACGACCTCGAGCGAGTCCGCGTCGGCGGCGAGGTCGATCTGGTACGCGAAGACGTCGGTCGTCGCGGGCAGGGTGAGGTCGACCTCGAGGGTGTCGCCGACCGTCACCGCTGCCGGCGCGGTGATCGTGGCCGTCGTGGCGACCGGGGCGGCCGACGCCGGGGAAGCGGCGAGGACGGCGAGGCCGAGGCCGCCGACGGCGATGACGGCCGTCCGGAACGCGGCGGTTCGGGGCGTCGTGGTTCGGGGCGTCGTGGTTCGGGGCGTCGTCGTTCGGGGCGTCGTCGTTCGGGAGCGGAGCCGAGTGCGGTGCTGCATCCGTGCGGGTCCTTCGTCAGGGTTCGGGCTGAACGCTTGCTCAGTGCTCGAACCGTAACGACGGGGTGTTTCGCGCTCAGGCCCGACCGGTTTCCCGCGTGTTACGCCTTCCGTCCGGGCCGCCGGGGCCACTAGCGTGCGGTCATGGCCCTCGACCTCGACGCACTGCTCGCTCCGCCGACGCCGACCGCGGCCCGGGCGCTGGACGTCGTCCGTGCCTGGTCGTCGCCGGCTCTCGTGCACCACTGCCTGCGGTCCTGGGCGTGGGCGACGCTCCTGGCGCCCACGATCGAGCTCGCCCCGGACCCCGAGCTGCTCTTCGTCGCGACGATGCTCCACGACCTCGGTGTCACCCCGCACTTCGACGCCGTGCAGGTCCCCTTCGAGGTGGCTGGCGGCGCCGCGGGCACTGTCTTCGCGATCGGCGCCGGCTGGCCCGCAGCACGCGCGCGGCGCGTCGGGGAGATCGTCGAGCGGCACATGTGGCCCTCGGTCGACCCGGACCTCGACGCCGAGGGGCACCTGCTCGAGGTCGCGACCTCGCTCGACGTCTCCGGCGTCGGCATGGAGCGCTGGGACCATGACGACCTCCGGATCGTGACCGCCGCCCTCCCCCGCCTCGGCTTCTCCGACGACTTCCACGGGCTCGTGCACGACCAAGCGGGTCGGAAGCCCGAGTCGGCAGCTGCCCGGCTGGACCACTCCGGGAACGTGCTAGCCGGTGGCCAGCGGTGGGCGAGCCTCCTGGCCGGTTGAGGCGCAACGGTGTGCCGGGCGGTCCGGTGACGGGTGGGCGGACTGGACAAGCCCTGCTCTCGTGCGTAGAGTGTCTTCCTGGTGCATTGCAGCGAACCCATCTGACTCGCGCACACCGACCGTCTCGAACCGATCCCCCTGGGTCGCATTCCAGCGAGACCACCGCTCCCCGACTGGCGAGCACTTGCACGTCGAATGCCGACGTGCGCGTCCGCGCTCCTGCGGCCGACGAGACCATCGAGTCCGTCCGGCCCCGCGCGACGCCGAACGACTGAAGAAAGACAGCACCATGACCACGAACGAACGCACCATCATCACCGGGACCGCCATCGCGGCTCCCACCGTCTCCCCCGACCGCATCGCCGAGTTCCCCGTCCGCGAGGACCGCTCGCAGCGCGAGTTCCTCGTGCGCATGCCGGCCGACGACCTCGGGCTGTTCCTCACGCCCGGCGTCCGCGTCGCCGTCGACGGCGAAGCGGGCTGGGTCGTCCCGGGCCGCTCCTGGCGCGGCGAGGCCAGCCGGACCATCCTGCAGGCGCGCGCCGTGCAGGCGCCGGAACTGGCCCTGGCCGCCTGACACCCGCGCACACCGGAACGCCGTCCCTTCGGGGGCGGCGTTCCGTCGTTCCGGGCGAAGGCCCCGGCTCTGGCCCTGGCACCGGCCCTGGCCCTGGCCCTGGCCGGGACCCCGGTTGCGCCCTACCTCGCCTGGTCGCCCTCGGCCGCGCCGACGAACCGTCGGCCACCATCAGCGTTCACCGGCTGCTGCCCGCCGCACTGGTCCGCCGCGTCCCGCAGCCGACGGATGAACGTCGGGTCCTCCGGTTCGAGTTCGTCGTCCGGTGCCTGACGCACCACGATCTCGCTCGACGGTCCGACGAGCATCGTCGTCCGCTCGACCGCCCCGTCCTCGCCGACCGTCGGCACCGCGATCGTGTCCGTGCGGGTGTTCGCCCCGAGCACCGCCGCGTAGTCCGCGACCGCGTCCGCGATCAGGTCCCCCGTCAGGATGTCCGTGCCGTCGTAGTGGATGTACTTCACGATGTGACCTCCCTCGTCCTGACGGTAGGCACCGGGGTGCAGCAGACAGCACAGGATCGGGCGGGAGGCGCGGGCGATGGACAACTCGTGACCTGCGCAGCCGTTGAACGGCCAGAGCCCGACGTCTATAGTCGGTGGCTATAGGAGGAGCCATGCGCCTGGACCACGCCGCAGACCTGATCCGCCTCGCACGTGAGGACATCGGCATGACGCAGACCGCGCTTGCGCGCGCCGCGGGCATGCAGCAGCCGACCATCTCCGCCTACGAGGCCGGCCGGAAGCAGCCGCGCGCTGAGTCGTTCGAGCGCATCATGGCAGCGGCGCAGACCAGGCCGAGCATCCCGCTCACTGTTTACGCGGACGAGATCAGATCCGCTGCAAGTCAGCACCGGCTGCGCGATGTCCGGGTCTTCGGGTCGGCGGTTCGGGGAACGGACACTGCGAGCAGTGACATCGACCTCCTCGTCACCACGGAAGAAGGAGCCGACCTTTTCGATCTCGGCGGCTTCGTCTCGGTGGTCGAAGACATCACCGGTTTCCCCGTCGACGTACTCACCGAGGAGCAGCTCGACGACGAGCACTTCGCGCACGTCCGCGACGACGCGGTGCCTCTGTGAGCGACGAAGCGGAGCGCTTCAGCCCGCGCCCACGAATTGTCCCTGGCGGCGGAGTCGACCGCTGGCCCGGGCTCGAAGCCGCACTCCTCGATCTCTTGGCCGAGTGTTCATCGATCGTCGAACATGGGCGAGCCGTGTTCGAAGCGCCCAGGAGCCTGACCTACCGCGCTGCCGAAGCCGTCGTCATCCACTTCGACGATCTGCTCGGACGACTTCCGGAAGACCGCCTCGGCCGCCTTCCCGGCGGACTGTCTCTCGCTGCCGTGCGTCGGACGCGGAACATCCTGTCGCACGACTACCGGGCGGCGCAGAAGTCGATCATCTGGGACGTCGTCGAACAACGAATCCCAGCGGTGATCGCGGCACTGGTGGAATGACGCGCGTCGACCGACCTCAGAGCACCTCACCGGTGGGGTAGAGCACCCACGGGCCGGGACCGGTCTCGGGGCAGTGCTCGTCCATCACCCGCTTCACCACGTCGTAGTCCGCGGGAGCACGCCGGTACATCAGCGCGACGAGGTCCACTTCGGTCCCCACGCGACCGTCCGGCCAGCGCGCGTCGTAGTGGATCGCACGCCTCGGCCGACGGAGCCACCGTGATGTCCGGATCTCCGCGACGGCGCGGAAGACCGTCGGGAGCTCCTCCGACAGCGGAACCGGTCCGCCTGCTGCTCCATCGTCCCCCATGCCCGCGATCTTAGGACGGAGATGCGGACCAGCCGACTCAGTTGTCGAAGCGGAACTCCACCGCGACCTCCGCGCGCTCGATCCAGCGCGACAGCAGGCTGAAACCTGCCAACGCCTCCATCGATTCTGTCTCTCCGAACTGGTGCACTTCTGCTCCGACGTGATTGATCGTGTTCCGAACCGCAGAGTAGAGCCCACGGCCAAGCAGTGACGCACCGACGTGCACATCCTTGAACAGGTCAGGGTTCGACCGGTCCACGAGCCGAAGACGGGGTCGACCCTCCGCGGGCTCCTCGGTGCTGAACGCCTCCTGCAGAAGCTTCGCTTCCCCGATGTCCTTCCGCCCCATCTTCTTCTGAAGCCGGCTGTTCACGTTGACGCCCGCGGCCCATACCGCGGCGTCGAAGTTGCCACTCGACCAGTGCGACTTCGCGGCGTCCCACACCCACGGGTGCATGCTCTCGCCTGAATACGCCGGCGGTGGTTCGTCCAGCCCCAGCCGGCGGCGCACTTCATCGCCCTCGATCAGCTCCCATCGGAGTTTCGTCGCGAGGTCGCGGTTCAACCAGTGCGGCGCCTTCTCGTAGACCGCTTGCGCGATCAGGGAGACGACGTGCCCGGCCTCTTTGATCTGGCGCTCGCTGCCACGAAACCGCGACTTCTTGTTGGGCCGCTGCTCCTCGACCGGCAGGGAACCCGCTCGGTCAGGCTCAGGTAGTTCTCCAGCTGTTCGAGCGCCCACTCCACGTCCACGGGGAGGAGGCTACTGGGAGCCACCGTCACCGCGATGCCGGCCAGCCGGCGACGGCGTCCGGGCACCGTGTCCTGGATGCTCGTCACCCGACCGGCCGGCACCCGCGTAGGTCATGGCGTCACCGTATCGGTCCGTCGTGCTGTCGGGGTGACCGTGACGAGGAGCACACGTGAGCTTCGCGATCAACTTCCTCGCGTGGCGGCGGTCGCGACAGCCGTGGCGGTCAGTTGTTGAAGCGGAACTCCACCACGTCGCCGTCCTGCATGACGTACTCCTTGCCCTCGATGCGGGCCTTGCCCTGCGCACGAGCCTCGGCGATGGAGCCGGTGGCGATGAGGTCGTCGAACGAGATGACCTCGGCCTTGATGAAGCCCTTCTCGAAGTCCGTGTGGATGACGCCGGCAGCCTGGGGAGCCTTCCACCCCTTGCCGATCGTCCATGCACGGGCTTCCTTCGGCCCCGCCGTCAGGTAGGTCTGCAGTCCGAGGGTCTCGAACCCGATGCGGGCGAGCTGGTCGAGGCCGGACTCGGTCTGACCGGTCGATTCCAGGAGCTCCTTGGCGTCCTCGGGGTCGAGGTCGATGAGTTCGGACTCGACCTGGGCGTCGAGGAACACGGCGTGCGCGGGGGCGACGAGCGCGGACAACTCGGCCTTCCGCGACTCGTCCGTCAGGATCGCCTCGTCAACGTTGAAGACGAAGATGAACGGCTTGGCGCTGAGGAGCCCGAGCTCCTTGATCGGCTCGAGGTCGATCGAGGTCGCGGAGAGGAGCACGCCCTTCTCGAGCTCGGCCTTCGCGGCGTTCGCCGCCTCGAGGACGGCGGGCTCGGCCTGCTTGAGCTTGAGCATCTTCTCGTAGCGCGGGAGGGCCTTGTCGATGGTCTCCATGTCGGCGAGGATCAGCTCGGTGTTGATGACCTCGAGGTCGTCCGCCGGCGAGACCTTGTTCGCCACGTGCACGACGTCGTCGTCGGTGAAGCCGCGGACGACCTGCGCGATGGCGTCGGCTTCGCGGATGTTGGCGAGGAACTTGTTGCCGAGCCCCTCCCCCTCGCTCGCACCCTTGACGATGCCGGCGATGTCGACGAAGGACACCGGCGCGGGCACGGTCTTCTCGGAGTGGAACAGCTCGGCGAGCTGGTCGAGACGCGGGTCGGGCAGGTTCACCACACCGACGTTGGGCTCGATGGTGGCGAACGGGTAGTTGGCCGCGAGCACCTGGTTCTTGGTCAGGGCGTTGAACAGGGTCGACTTGCCGACGTTCGGGAGACCGACGATTCCGATGGTGAGAGCCACGGGAGCACAGCCTACCGGCGGCAGCCTGTCGGGGCCGACCCGAGCCTCCCGTCCGTCTCCCTCGTCACCGCACGCACGGCGTGCTCGACCACGGCCAGGGCCTCGGCCTGGAGGCGCTGCGACGCCTTCCAGTCGCCGGGCACCTCGAGTCGGTGGTCGGCTCGGTCGACGGTCTGGAGTCGCGCCCGCGTCCCGCGCACCAGTTCCGGCCGCCAGACGGGATCAGCCGAACCGCCGAGTGCGGTGTGCGCGTCGTCGGCTGCGGCGAGCGCGGCCCGCACCGCTTCGTGGGTGAGGACCGGCGTCAGCCAGACGCCGGGGACGCTCGCATCGATCGCCCAGGGCAGGGCGGCGCAGCCGAACGACTTGGCGACGACGAGGTCCGGCCGTCGTCCGGCGAGCGCGGTCGTCAGCGCCTGCTGCACGAAACGGACCGGGTCGGCCTCGGCGACGTCGTCGACGACTCATCGGGGCGCGACGACCTCGCAGCCGGCTTGCCGGGCGATGGCGTCCGTCCACCAGAGCAGCGGCGCCTGCTGGCCGTACCCGGCGCCCGCGAGGACCAGGACGAGCGGGGTGCGCTGCGGCGGGTTCTCCATGTCTTCAGGGTAGGAGCGGACATGCCCCCTCGACGCACCACGCCGCGTCCGGTTCCGGTGATGTCGGTTCTCCGTGCAACGATCGAAGGCGTGCTGAACTTCACCGCCATCGACTTCGAGACCGCGAACAACTCGCCCGCCAGCGCGTGTTCGGTCGGACTCGTGAAGGTGCGCGGCGGTCGGGTCGTCGATCGGGCCTCGTGGTTCATCCGTCCGCCGGCCGGGCACGACGACTTCCTCGAGTGGAACACGCGCATCCACGGGATCGTCGCGTCGGACGTCGTGCACGCGAAGTCGTGGGAGCAGCAGTACCCGGACCTGGTCGCGTTCGCCGAGGGGGACGTGCTGGTCGCGCACAACGCCCGTTTCGACATGGGCGTCATCGCCGGCGGTTGTGCGGCGACGGGGATCGAACTGGCCGAGCACCACTCGATGTGCTCGCTGCAGGTCGCCCGCAAGACCTACACCCTCGACTCGTACCGTCTGCCGATGGCGGCGATGGCCGCCGGGTTCTCGGGCTTCCAGCACCACGACGCCGCCGCCGACGCCGAAGCCTGCGCCGCGATCGTCGTGCACGCTGCCGGTCACCACGGGGTGCCGACGGTCGAGGCCCTCGGTGCCGTCACCCGGGTGACGATCAACCCGGTGCGCGCCCGAGTCGAGAAGCCGAAGTCCGCAGTGCAGCCCCGGCTGTCCCGCCGTCCGATGGTCTTCTCCGACTGACGCGGCCCAGCCGGCCGGTCCTGGCCGCGCCGGCCGGTCCTGGCCGCGCCACGCCCGGTGGTATTGTCACGACAATCTGCCCGGCGCTGGTGCTCGGGCCCGTTCTCCCTTGCGAAGGACCGCGATGACCAACGATGGCCAGCTGCCGTCCGACCTGTTCATGGACCTGGACCGGTCGGGTCCGATGCCCCTGTACCACCAGGTCGCCTCACGGATCGAGGAGTCGATCCGCTCCGGCGCGATGCCGCCCGGCGCTCGTCTCGAGAACGAGATCGCCCTCGGCGAGCGCCTCGGCCTGTCCCGCCCGACCATCCGACGTGCCATCCAGGACCTCGTCGACAAGGGGCTGCTCGTCCGCCGACGTGGCATCGGCACGCAGGTCGTGCACGGACCGGTCACCCGCAAGGTCGAGCTGACCAGCCTGTACGACGACCTGACGCAGGGGTCGCAGCAACCGACGACGCAGCTCCTCGACCGCAGCGACGTCCCGGCGACCCAGGCCGTGGCCGAGGCCCTCGGCGTCGAGGTCGGGGCGAGCGTCGTGCACGTCCTCCGCGTCCGGTTCGCCGAGGACGTGCCGATGGCGGTGCTCGAGAACTACCTGCCGCCCGAGTTCGCGGACATCACCGATGAGGACCTCCGCGCCCACGGGCTCTACCAGCTGCTGCGGTCCCGCGGGGTGACGATGCGGGTCGCGAAGCAGCGGATCGGTGCCCGTGCGGCGACCGACGACGAGGCTGGTCTGCTCGAGATCGAGGACGGCGACCCCGTGCTGACCATGAGCCGGACGGCGTACGACGCCTCGGGTCGAGCGGTCGAGTACGGCGTGCACTGCTACCGGCCGGACCGGTACTCGTTCGAGGTCACGCTCGTCGACAAGTAAGACCTGGCAGGCAGGTCAGCTCGCGCTGGGGACCCCGAGTTCTCCGGTCAGGTACTGGGCGCGACCGAAGCCGAACGACCAGTCCTGGGGACCGTTCTCGACGTAGCCGATGAAGACGTCCTCGGAGGCGACGCCCACCCCGGCGAGCGCGTCGTGGATCGCGGCGTAGAGCGCCTGCTTCGCGTCGTCGGACCGCCCACGCTGGGTGAAGACCTGGATCATGACGACGCCCTCGGTGCGTTCGAAACCGAGGCCGGCGTCCTGCGCGATGATCTGCGTCGCCGGGTGTTCGGTGATGACCTGGAAGCGGTCTCGCTCCGGGATCCCGTAGGCGTCGACGATCGCGCGGTGGGTGGCGTCGGCGATCGCGCGGACGGCTTCCGGGGTGCGACCGGTGGCGAGGTCGATTCGGACGAGCGGCATGATGCCTCCTGCTGGTGATGACTTTGTCAGGACATACTATCGCCCAGCCGCTGTGGTGGCGACCAGCGGGCGTCGTGCGTCACCCCATGACGGACGGGAGGCGCGTCACCACCTGGTGACGCGCCTCCTGTCCGGGTCGTGGTCGGTGGACCCGCCGGGATCAGAACACCGGTGTCGGCGCGTCCGCGGTGAGCAGTCCGTCGATGCGTGCCACCTCGTGCCAGGCCCCGTCGACGAGCGAGGCCTCCGCCGCTTCCACGATCGACGCTGCTGCCAGCCCGTCCGCCACCGACGGCGCGAGTTGGCGGCCGCTCCGGACGCTCGCCAGGAACTGCGCCGCCTCGATCGTCTTGAGGTCGTCGTACCCCATCGCGGTCCCGGCACCCGGTTGGAAGCGGGCGAACTCGCCGTCCCCGGGCGCGACGTACACGGTCGTGTAGCCGTGCGTCTCCTGCCCGTCGAGGCAGACCTGCAGTTCGTTCATCCGCTGGAAGTCCCAGCGGATCGACCCGGCGGTGCCGTAGACCTCGATCGTGTACTCGGCGTGCGGACCGCGCATCACCCGGCTGGAGTCCATCGTCCCGACCGCACCGTCGTCGAAGCGGAAGAGCAGGGCGGCGTAGTCCTCGTTCTCGACCGACCTGCGGTCACCCGTCGCGGCGGCGCTGCGGTCGACGATCCCGGCGCCGGGCAGCGGCCGCTCCGTGATGAACGTCTCGGCGAGTGCGGTGACGCTCGCGATCCGGCCGACGAGGTACTGCGCCAGGTCCAGGCCGTGCGACAGCAGGTCACCGAGCACGCCGGACCCCGCTCGGTCGCGCTCGAAGCGCCAGGTCAGCGGGGCCGCCGGGTCCGACGAGTAGTCGGCGAGCAGGGAGCCGCGGACGTTCGTGATCCGGCCGAGCCTCCCGCTGCGGACGAGCTCACGCGCCCGCTCCACCGCGGGTGCGTGCCGGTAGTTGAACCCCACGCTCGTCACCACCCCCGCCCGTTGCACGGCGTCGTGGATGTCGCGGGAGTCGCTGGCGTACCGGCCCATCGGCTTCTCGATCCAGAACGGCTTGCCCGCCGCAGCCGCCGCGACCGCCATCTCGCGGTGCAGGAAGTTCGGGGAGCAGATCGAGACGACGTCGACCTCCGGGTCCGTGAGGACCTCGTGCCAGTCGGCGACAGCGCGCTCGTAGCCGAGCCGTTCCGTGGCCTGCTCCCGCGCCGCAGGCACCGGGTCGGCCGCGACCACCAGGCGCGGACGGACTCCGAGTTCCGGGAAGTGGTCCGGCAGCGCTCGGTAGGCGCGGGAGTGCAGGCGTCCCATCCACCCCACCGAGATGAGCCCGACCCCGACCGCGTACATCGTCGACGACCTAGGCGGCCGGGACGATGATGTCGCGCACGAGGGCGTCGAGCTGCGCATCGGCGTCGAGGAACTGGCGGAGCGTCGTGACCGTCGCGCCGAACCGGTCGAACTCGTCGATGGTCATGCCGTCGACGTCGTGACCACGGGCGAACTCCGGCGTCGCACGGCGGAGGGCCTCGACGATGTGTGCCGGTACCTCGTCGTCGATCGCGTCCGGACGGAACGGGAACGCGTTGTCGTTGATGTCCTTCGTCCACTGGAACGGCGGCGACACGACGAGGTCACCGCCCTGGAACTCGGACCACTGCAGTGCGTTCCGGAAGGCCGCCACGAGGACCCGGGATCGGAAGCCGCGCTCCTGGAACACCCGGTACGCGTTCTTCACCGCGGCGACCCCGGCCCACTCGAGGTACCCCGGGTCGATCATCACGTGGTCGCGCTTGACGACGGTCTTCAGCCAGTCGTCGAACCGACCGGCCATCAGGGTGACGACGTGCCCGAACTCCTGCTCGGGTAGACCGTCGGCCGCCCGGCGGTCCAACGCTCGCTCGATCGCCTCGCCGACCGCGACGACCTGCGCCACCGTGAACGACACGGTCGCGTTGATCGAGACGCCCCGGTACGCCGCTTCCTCGATGGCCGCGATGCCGACCTTCGTCGCCGGGATCTTCACGATGATGTTCGGCGCGAGGCCGGAGAAGCGCACGGCCTGCTCGACGAGGGCGTCCCGGTCTCGGTGCAGGCGCGGGTCGGTCTGCATGCTGAGCCGGCCGTTGCGACCGCCCGATGCCTCGAACGCCGGCAGCAGCTGCGCGGCAGCGTTGACCGAGAGCTCCTCGACCGCCATCCACCCGAGTGCGGACTCCCCCGCGGTCGGGTGTTCCTCGGCGAGCTGTCGGATGCGCGGGACCCAGACCTCCGGGTCCTGCCTGATGCACGTGTAGGCGATGACCGGGTTGCAGGTCGCCCCGACCGCTCCGTACTCGGAGATCGCGGTCGCGAGCTCGTGCGGGTCGGCGGAGTCGTTCCACAGCGCAGTGGGCGTTTGCTCCGTCGCCTGCAGGGTGACCGGGCGGACGTCAACCACAGCCGCGTCCTGGGCCTCGAGCGTGCTCGTCATCGGTGGAGTCCCTTCGTGATCTGGTCGAGCTGGAACCGCGACACCGCGTCGGCGTTCTCGTCCTCGGCGAAGACGCTCGACACCGCGACGGTGTCGTCGCGGCCGGAGAAGCCCACGCGGTCGAGCGCGCGCCAGAACGCGTCGAAGTCGACGTCGCCCTGCCCGACCGGCAGGTGCTGGTGCACCCGGACCGGGTTCCCGGGCGGGTTCGTGATGTAGCGGAGGCCGTGCGAGCGACGGTGGTCGTACGCATCCGCCACGTGGATGAGTTGGAGGGAGTCACCGGCGGCGTCGATGACCGCGTCCATGTCCCCGCCGTAGTGGAAGGTGTGGCAGGCGACGTAGACGAAGCCGACGTTCTTCGAGTTCAGCCCGCGGATCACCCGGAGTGCTTCGAGACCGTCCTCGACGAAGTCGTCGGGGTGCGGGTCGATGAGCACCCGGAGG
The DNA here is from genome assembly GCF_003224255.1 of Curtobacterium sp. MCBD17_030. Taxonomy (NCBI): domain Bacteria; kingdom Bacillati; phylum Actinomycetota; class Actinomycetes; order Micrococcales; family Microbacteriaceae; genus Curtobacterium; species Curtobacterium sp. MCBD17_030. The sequence goes on from NZ_QKLI01000005.1 coordinate 138,924, forward strand.
TCCGCGTCCTCGATGATCGGCAGGAGCTCCTCCATCGCCCAGTAGAACTGTGCCTCGGACTCCTCGGCACGTTCGGGTCGGCCGGAGAACTCGGTGTTGATGGTGTCCACGCCGAGCCGCTTGGTGATCTCGATGACGCGCTTCCACTGCTTGACGGCGGTCTCCCGCGTCTCCCGGTCGGGCCCGGACCAGCGGAGCACCGGCAGCACCGACGCCACCTGGACGCCGGCGTCGACGCAGGCTGCCGCGAACGCGTCGACGAGGTCGTCGTCCGCCTTCGGGTGCCGGTGGAACGGGATGAAGTCGCGGTGCGGGGTCAGCTGCAGGTACTCGTAGCCCAGCTCGGCGACCTTCCGGGGGAACTCGAGCAGGTCGAGGTCGTGGTGGAACGGGGTCGGATCGAGGGCGATCTTCGGCACGGGCTACGCTCCCGCGAGGACGTCGGCCGGTGCGGCAGCCGCGTCGTAGAACGCCGGCTTGACCACCGCGTACTCCACGGGCTCGGTTGCGCCGGACTGCTGCGCGCGGACGGCGACCTCGGCGACGACGGATGCCGTGTAGCCGTCCCAGGCGCTCGGCCCGTCGATGCCGCCGTCGCGAGCGGCATCGACCCAGCGCTGCACCTCTTCGTCGTAGGCCGCCGCGAACCGTTCCTTGAACGACGGCGTGACGCCCTGACCAGAGACCCCGGCGGACACGATCGTCTGCGAGGTGTCGCGCCCGATGTAGGCGACACCGGACTCGAACACGGCGTCGGTGGTGACCTGGTACCCGAACTGGGCGTTGACGTTGATCTCGACGATCGCCATCGTCCCCGACTCGGTCGTGAACAGCACGAACTGCGGCTCGGGCAGGTCGGCCGGTGCCAGCGAGTTCTTCCGCGGCTTCTTGACCTCGACGCTCGTGATCGCTTCGCCCGTGAGGAACGGGATGATGTCGATCTCGTGGATCACCGAGTCGTGGATGAGCATCGACTCGCTGAAATTCGGTGGCGTGGTCGGGTTGCGGTGGGCGTGGTGCAGCGCGAGCAGAGCCCCGTTCGCGCCCGACTCCCGCAGCGCCTTGAGCTCCTGGTACCCGGCGTCGAACCGTCGCATGAACCCGACCTGGATCGTCGGACGGCTGGCGTGTTCCTGCTCGAGCTGCACGATGCGCAGGCTGTCCTCGGCGCTGGTCGTCAGCGGCTTCTCACAGAGCACGGCGAGACCGCGCTCGAGAGCGGTCACGAGGATGGGCTCGTGCAGGAAACCGGGGGTCGCGATGATGACACCGTCGATGTCGGTGGAGTCGAGGGCTTCCTCGAACGAGGCCGCGGTGATCGCACCCGGGGCCAGCGCAGCAGCGGCGGCGGCCCGGGACGCGTCCGGCTCGACGACCGCGACGACGTCGGCGTTCGAGATCTTCGCGGTGATGCGTCGGACGTGGTCCGCGCCCATCATGCCCGCGCCGACGACGGCGACGCGGAGGTTCTGCGTGGTGCTCATGGCTGTCTTCCTCTGTGTGGTGGACGTGGTCGTGGTGACGGTGGCGTTCGCGACGTCAGTCGGTCCGCGCGGCCGCGGTCGAACCGAAGATGTGCTGGAAGGTGCGCTCGGCGATCGGCCCCGGGGCGTCGACGGAGCAGCCGTACATGTCCTGCTCGACGATGCCGAACACCTCGGGGTTGATGCGGGCGACGGCCTCGATGATCGGCGCGAGCGCCGGGGTACCGTGCGGCGGCTCGGTCATGATGCCCTGCGACACCGCGGTGGCGAACGGCACGTCGTTCTTCAGCACGTCGAACAGCAGATCGGTGTCGACCTGCTTGAGGTGCAGGTACCCGATGCGGTCCGGGTGCTCGGCGATGAGCTTCAGGTTGTCGCCGCCGTAGTAGGCGAAGTGGCCCGTGTCGAGGCACAGGTTCGTGTACCGCTGGTCGGTGACCTCCAGGAAGCGCACGGTCTCCTTGAACGTCCCGACGTGGCTGTCCGCGTGCGTGTGGAACTGCTGGTGGACACCGAACTCCTCGAGCAGCGCCTTGCCGAGTCGGTCGTGCCCCGTGCCCAGGCGCTCCCACTGCTCGTCGCTGAGCGTCCGGGGCTCGAGGACCTCCTCGGTGGCGTCCGAGCGCCACAGGTCCGGGATCGTCACGAGGTGTTCCGCCCCGAGGGCCGCTGCGAGTCCGGCGACAGCGACCGCCTGGTCCCAGGCACGCTGGAACTGGTCGTCGCCCTTGTGGAACCCGGTGAAGACGGTGCCGGCCGACAGCTGCAGGCCTCGGGACTCGAGCTCGTCGGACAGCTGCGCCGGGTCGGTCGGCAGGTAGCCGTACGGGCCGAGTTCGATCCACCGGTACCCGGCGGCCGCGGCCTCGTCGAGGAAGCGCTGCCACGGCACCTGGTTCGGGTCGTCCGGGAACCAGACGCCCCAGGAGTCGGGAGCGGTGCCGATGCGGATGCCGGCGGTGGTGGTGTCCTCGTCGGGGACCCCGGTGGGGGTGGCGGTGTCGGTCATGACGTCGCTGTCGCTTTCTGTCTCGGATCGGTTTCAGCCGAGCAGCGGACGCTGCGCGGCGACCTGCTGCTCGTACTCGGCGCGGGCGGCCTGCGTGCTGGGGAGCGTGGAGGTCTGTGCGACCGGCACGTCCCACCAGCCGTCGCCGTCCGGCGCGTACACGAGCGGGTCGGAGTTGATGTGCACGAGCGTGGTGTGCTGGTTCGCCTTCGCCTGGCGGAGCGCTGCGGTGAGGTCGGCGATGCTGTCCGGTCCGGGCTGCACCTCGATCACGTCGACGCCGTAGGACCGGGCGTTCGCAGCGAGGTCGACGGGCAACGGCTCGCCGTTGTCGAACGACTGCGTCTCGTCCAGGTAGCGGTACTTCGTGCCGTACCGCTCCGACCCCACGGTCTCCGACAGGTGGCCGATCGAGGCGTACCCGTGGTTCTGGATGAGCACCACGATGATCTTGATGCCCTCGGCGACGGCGGTCACGAGCTCCGTGTGCAGCATCAGGTACGAGCCGTCACCGACCATCACGATGGCATCGCGGTCCGGTGCTGCGCGGCGGACACCGATGCCGCCGGCGATCTCGTAGCCCATGCACGAGAAGGCGTACTCGACGTGGTAGCCGAGGGCGTCGCGGACCCGCCAGAGCTTGTGCAGGTCGCCGGGCAGCGACCCGGCGGCCTGGATGACGACGTCACGCGGATCGCTGGCAGCCTGGACGGCGCCGATGATCTCGGCCTGCCCGGGCAGATCGGCGCCGGACGGGGCGAACGCCTCGTCGACGATGGCGTCCCACTCGCGCTTCCGGTCCCGGACCTCGGCGACGTAGCCGGCGTCGACCGCGTACGACGAGTCGGCGGTGAGGGCCGCGGTCAACGCGACCAGGGCCTCCCGGGCGTCCGCGATCACCGGCAGCTGCGTGCCGTGCTTGTAGGCGTCGAAGGACGCCACGTTGACGTTGACGAAGGTGACGTCGGGGTCCTGGAAGGCCGTGCGGGACGCCGTGGTGAAGTCGCTGTACCGCGTCCCGATCCCGATGACCACGTCGGCCTGCGCGGCGACGGCGTTCGCGGCGGCCGTGCCGGTGGCCCCGATGCCGCCGAGGTACTGCGGGTGGTCCCAGACCAGGGATCCACCTCCGGCCTGCGAGGTGCCCACCGGGATGCCCGTGGCCTCGACGAAGCGACGGAGCTCGTCCTCGGCGCCGGAGTAGAGGACCCCACCACCGGCGACGATGACCGGACGCTTCGCCTGTCGGATCGCGGCGACGGCACGCGCCAACGGACCGGTCTCCGGGATCGGACGCCGGATGTGCCACTCGCGGGGCTGCAGGAACGCGACGGGGACGTCGAGTTGTTCGGCCTGGACGTCCTCCGGCAGGGCGATCGTCACCGCACCGGTCTCGGCCGGGTCGGTGAGGACCCGCATGGCCTGGAGCGCGATCGAGAAGAGCTGCTCCGGTCGGACCACCCGGTCGAAGAAGCGCGAGAGCGGACGGAACGCGTCGGTCACCTGGATCGACGTGTCGTGGGGCATCTCGATCTGCTGCAGCACCGGGTCGGTCGTCCGCGTGGCGAAGGTGTCCGAGGGCAGCAGCAGTGCCGGCAGCCGGTTCGTCGTGGCGAGCGCGGCGGCGGTGAGCATGTTCGCAGCGCCCGGCCCGACCGACGCCGTCGACGCGAAGGTCGCACGACGGCGGTGCATCCGGGCGAACCCGACGGCCTCGTGCACCATCGCCTGCTCGTTGCGGGCCTGGTGGTACGGCAGCAGTCCGGGCTGCTCGACGTGCAGCTGCTTGATCGCCTGGCCGAGGCCGGCGACGTTGCCGTGACCGAAGATCCCGAAGACCCCCGGGATCGTGCGCTCGCGGACGTCACCGTCCACCGTCCACTGGTTCGCCAGGAACTCGACGAGCGCCTGGCCGACGGTCATGCGGCGCGTCGGTCCGGGCTGGCGCTGTGTCGTGGTCACACGTCCTCCTTCAGGTAGGGCAGGCGGGGGTCGAGCGACTCGGACTCCCAGAGCTGACGGACCCACCCGTGGGCGGGGTCGTCGGTGATGTTCCAGACGCGTTCCGGGCCGGGCCCGGCCATCACGTTGAGGTAGTACATGTCGTAGCCCGGGGCGGCGACGGCGGGTCCGTGCCAGCCGTACGGCACGAGTGCGATGTCGCCCGTGCGGACCTGCCGGAACTCGTCGATCGGCCGGTCGTCCGAGGCCGAGGTCCGGTGCAGCGCGAACGGGTCGGCGGCGTCGGGAGCGACGTGCTCGGAGCCACGGGCGACGGCGGACTCGTAGTAGTAGATCTCCTCGAGCTCGGACTCCTGCCCGGGCCGTTCGGTGTCGTGCTTGTGCGCCGGCCACGACGACCAGTTGCCCGCGGGCGTGATCACCTCGCACACGATCAGCCGTGCGGCGTCGAGCGCCGCCGGGGTCCCGAAGTTGTGGACCTGGCGGCTCGACTGCCCGGCACCACGGAGTTCGACGGGCACGTCCTGCCGCGGGATGTACACCGTCGGCTCGACCACGTCGGTGGGGGCCTCGGCGACCGCGAGTCGGCCGGTGCCGGTGATCACCGCGGCGGTCCCCGAGCCGAGGTAGAGGACGTCCGTGGGGCCCTCGAAGACGCTCGTGCGACCCTCGAGCTGCTGCACGGCGTCGCCATGGGTCACGGTGAAGCTGCCGGCGAGCGGCACGACGATCCGTTCGACCGGGGCGGAGTCCAGCCGCAGCGAGCCACCGTCCGTCAGAGTCCCGGTCCGGAGGCCGGTGTGCGCCCACCCCGGCACCCGGCCGTCGACCACGTCGGTCCAGCCGTCTTCCGGCCGGCTGCCCCGCGGGTTGAACCAGTTGTCGGTCATCGTCGGATCAGCCGTTCGAGGGGAAGCCGAGGTTGATGCCGCCGTGCGAGGGGTCGAGCCACCGGGAGGTGATCGCCTTCTGCCGCGTGAAGAAGCTGACGCCGTCCGCGCCGTAGGCCTTGTGGTCGCCGAACAGCGAGTTCTTCCACCCGCCGAACGAGTAGTAGGCCACCGGCACCGGGATCGGCACGTTGATGCCGATCATGCCCACCTGCACGTCCCGCTGGAAGCGCCGGGCGGCGCCGCCGTCGTTCGTGAAGATCGCGGTGCCGTTGCCGAAGGCGCCCGAGTTGATGAGCTCCAGGCCCTCTTCGTAGGTGGCGACCCGGACGACGGCGAGCACCGGACCGAAGATCTCCTCGGTGTAGACGCGGCTCGAGGTCGGCACCTCGTCGATGAGGGTCGGGCCGAGCCAGAAGCCGTTCTCGTCGCCGTCCGGACGGACGGTGCGGCCGTCCACCACGATGACCGCACCGTCCTGCTCTGCGACCTCGATGTACGAGGCGACCTTGTCCCGGTGCTGCTCGGTGACGAGTGGTCCCATGTCGCAGCCGCGGCGGCCGTCACCGATGCGCAGCGTGGCGGCGCGCTCGGCGATCTTCGCGACGAGCTCGTCGGCGACGGGCTCCACCGCGACGACGACGGAGATCGCCATGCAGCGCTCCCCCGCTGAACCGAAGCCCGCGTTGATGGCGTTGTCCGCGACCAGGTCGAGGTCGGCGTCCGGCAGCACCAGCATGTGGTTCTTCGCGCCGCCGAGGGCCTGCACGCGCTTGCCGTGCTTCGTCCCGGTCTCGTAGACGTACTGCGCGATCGGGGTCGAACCGACGAAGGAGATCGACTCGACGTCGGGACTGGTCAGGAGTCCGTCGACCGCGACCTTGTCACCGTTCAGGACCGTGAACACCCCGGGCGGCAGTCCGGCCTCGGTGAACTTCGACGCCAGCCAGATGGCCGCGGACGGGTCCTTCTCGCTCGGCTTCAGCACGACGGTGTTGCCGGCGGCGATGGCGATCGGCAGGAACCAGAGCGGCACCATCGCCGGGAAGTTGAACGGGCTGATGATCCCCACGACACCGAGTGGCTGTCGGATCGAGTACACGTCGATGCCGGTCGACACCTGGTCGGAGAACTCGCCCTTGAGCAGCTGCGGGATGCTCGTCGCCAGCTCGACGACCTCTTGCCCGCGGGCGATCTCGCCCAGCGCGTCGGACACGACCTTGCCGTGCTCGCTCGTGATGATCTCGGCGAGCTCGGCCTTGTCGCGGTTCAGGATCTCGCGGAACGAGAACATGATCTGCTGGCGCTTCGTCAGCGACAGCTCACTCCAAGCGGGGAAGGCGGCCTTCGCGCTGGCGATCGCCGTCTGGATCTCCTGCTCGTCTGCGAGGGCGACCTGCTTCGTCACGACTCCGAGGGCGGGGTCGTAGACCGGCGCGGTGCGTCCGGACGTGGACGCGACGTGCGCGCCGTCGATCCAGTGCCCGACGACCGGGCTGTCGGTGCTGGTGGAGTCGGACACGGTCGTGGTGGATCCCGTGGTGGTCATGCGTTGCTTCCTTCCGAGACGGGCTCGTTGATGCTCGCGGAACCGACGGGCCCCGCAGAGGAGTCATGGGGATCTGTGGAGAGATCCGTGTGCTGGGTCCCGCTGTGGACGAGCCCTGCGGCCACGTCGACCGCTCCCGCCACGTCGCCGTCCGACGGGTAGAGGAGCGTCCTGCCGACGACCAGGCCGCGGACGCCCGGCAGCGCGAGGGCATCGGCCCACTTCGCGTAGGTCTCGAGCGGACGGGCCGACGGGTCACCGCCGAGCAGGAGCGTCGGCAGCGTCGTCGCGGCCATCACCCGCTCCATGTCGTCGACGACCGGGATCTTCAGCCAGCTGTAGGCGCTCGACTCGCCGAGGCCCGCGGCGATCGCCATCGAGGTGATCACCGCCTCCGCCGACAGGTCGTTCACGACGGCGCCGTCACGACGGTCGGACATGAACGGCTCCAGCATGATCGGCAGGCGGCGTGCGGCCGACTCCGTCACGGCCTTCGCGGTGGCCTCCAACGTCGGGGCGGTGCCGGCGTCCGACAGGGCCACGCGGATGAGCAGCTTCGCGAAGTCGAACCCGGAGTCCGCGATCGATGCTGCCGAGTACGCCGTGTAGCGGTCGTCCATCTCGAAGGTCGCTCCCCGGAGTCCTCCGCGGTTCATCGACCCGACGACCACCTTGTCGTCGAGTGCCCCGAGGAGCGCCAGGTCCTCCAGGATGTCGGGGGTCCCGAGCACCCCGTCGACGCCGGGGCGGCCGAGGGCCACGACGAGGCGTTCGAGCAGGTCGTAGCGGTCCGCCATCGCGGCCGGGTCGTCCCGCACCGCGAGCGCGCCACGGGCGGGGTGGTCCGCTGCCACGATGAAGAGCTTGCCGTCCTCGCCCAGGAGGGGGCGCCTCCGTCGCGACGCGAGCACCGAGGCGATCCGCTCGGGGTGACCGGCGCGCGTGTCACGCAGGCGGTCGAAGTCGGAAGTGGTCAGCTCAGGCACGGAGAGCCTCCTCGGTGCTGGTTCCCTCGGTGTTGCTTCCCTCGGTCGCCGTGCCCTGCGTCGGGTTGCTCCGCAGGAAGGCGTCGATCTCGTCGCTCGTCGGCATCGCCGTCGAGCACTCGAACCGGGTCGCGACGATCGCACCGGCCGCGTTCGCGAACGACAGGATCCGTTCGAGCCCCCAGCCCTGCAGCAGCCCGTGGGTGAGCGCGCCCCCGAAACCGTCGCCCGAGCCGAGCCCGTTGACGACGTCGACGTGGTGCGGACGGACCTCGACGAACTCGTCACGGGTCTTCGCCAGGACGCCCTTCGGCCCCTGCTTGACGATCGCGATCTCGACCCCGCGCTCCAGCAGGGCGTCGGCCGCGCGCACCGGGTCGGTCTCACCGACGGCGACCTCGCACTCCTCGCGGTTGCCGACCGCGACGGTGGCGTGCTCGAGGGCGACGGAGACCTCCCGCGTGGCGGCGGCCGGGGTCAACCAGAACATCGACCGGTAGTCGAGGTCCAGGACGGTGTGCACCTTCGTGGTGTGCTCGGACGCGCTCCGTGCCGCGTACGCGACGTGGTGCGCGGTCCGGCTCGGTTCTTCGCTGAGTCCGGTGACGGTCGTCCAGAACACCCGCGCCCGCTCGATCTCGTGCAGCGGCAGGCTCTTCGCGGTGATCATCAGGTCCGGCGCCTTGGGCGCACGGTAGAAGTAGAGCGGGAAGTCGTCCGGCGGGAACACCTCGCAGAACGCGACCGGTGTGTTCAGGCCGTCGACCGTGGCGACGAAGTCGTTGGCGACGCCGAACTCGGGCAGCGTGCGGGCGATGTACCGGCCGAACGGGTCGTCACCGGTGCGGGTGATGACGGCGGTGTCCGCGCCGTGCCGGGCCGCCGCGATCGCGACGTTCGTGGCGCTGCCACCCACTGACTTCGAGAACGTCTCGACGTCTTCGAGGGGGCCGGTCTGCTGCGGGTAGATGTCGACGCTGACGCGTCCCATCGTGATCACGTCGTAGGCGTGCGGTGCTTCGATCGTCATGCGACAGCAGGACCTTCCGTGCGGCTTCATCGTCGGACGAGCACGACTGTACACGACCCTTGGCCTAATGTCATGACATGGGTTGCGATCCACGTCGCCGCCGCGCCGGACGGGAGGCCCGGTGTCGGTGGGTCCTGCCAGGGTCGCGTCATGCAGATCCTCGCCCTGGTCATCGGCCTCGTGCTCGGCGCCGTCGTCGGTGCCCTCGTCGCGTGGACGCTCGCCAAGTCCCGTGCCGGCGTCGACGCGGCGGTAGCCCGCGCCACCGCCGAGGCGCTGCGGTCCCAGCTCGAGGAATCGCGGAACGACGCCGACGACCGGCTCGACGCGCAGGACACGCAGTACCGACGGCAGGTCGAATCCCTCGAGCGCCGAGCCGCCGAACTGGAGCACCTCGTACAGCGGTTGCACGGCGCGGAGTCCGCTCGGGCGCAGGACGAGTCGAAGGTGCTCACGGCGCTGAGCCCGGTCGCCGACACCCTGCAGGTGATGCGCGAGAAGATCGCCGAACTCGAACGCTCCCGCAGCGAGCAGTACGGCGCGATCTCGGCCCAGCTCCGGTCTGCCGCCGAGTCCGAGGAACGGCTCCGAGCGACCGCCGAGACCCTCGCCGGCGCCCTGTCGTCGAACAGCACCCGTGGGGTGTGGGGCGAGACGCAGCTCCGCAACGTGGTCGAGGCGGCCGGTCTGCTCGAACGCGTCGACTTCGACGTGCAGTCCGCCGTGACCACCTCCGCCGGCGCTGCCCGACCGGACATGATCGTGCACCTCCCCGGCGGCAAGTCGATCGCCGTCGACGCCAAGGTGCCCTTCGCCGCGTACCTGCAGGCGTCCGAGATCCCGGCCAGCGCCACCGGTGCCGAGGCCGCACGTCGTGACCAGCTGATGGCGCAGCACGTCAAGGCGCTCCGGGGCCACGTCGACGCCCTCGCCGCTCGGGAGTACTGGTCCGGTTACGACGCCTCACCCGAGCTGACCGTGGCGTTCATCCCGTCCGAGTCGCTCATCGCCAGTGCACTCGCCGCCGACCCCGGACTGCTCGACCACGCCTTCCGGAAGCGCGTGGCGCTGGCGTCCCCAGTGACGCTGTGGTCGGTGCTGAAGACCGTGGCGTTCTCGTGGCAGCAGGACGTCGTCACGCAGGAAGCCCGAGAGCTCTTCACGATCTCCCGCGAACTGCACGGGCGACTGGCGACGATGGCCACCCACGTCGACAAGCTCGGCCGGTCCATCCGGGGCAGCGTCGTCGACTACAACCGCTTCGTGGGCTCGCTCGAGCGGCAGGTGCTGCCGAGCGCCCGACGGCTGTCACTGCTCGACGAGTCCAAGGTGATCGCGGACCCGACGAGCATCGAGGATGAGCCGCGGTTGCTGACGGCGCCGGAGCTCGTCAGCGCGACGGAGGACTGAGCGCGGCGGCGCGACGCCCGCGCCGGGTGCCGTTGCCCAGTGCCGTTGCCCGATGCCGGCCGGCCCCAGCACAACAGGAACCCGCTCGAACCACGGGATGCCGTGGCGCGAGCGGGTTCCTGTTGTGCGCAGCTGATCGGCACCGCGGGCCGCAGCGGCAGCCGGTGGCGGGGCCGGGGCGCCGTCGACTCAGCGGATCAGAACCACTTCTCGGCGCGGTGGTCGGCCTGGATACGACGGATGGTGTTCGAGCGGGACCGCAGCACGAGCGAGTCGGTGTGGATGACCCCGCGGGACCGACGCACACCGTCGACGAGCACGCCGTCGGTGACACCGGTCGCGACGAAGAAGGTGTTGTCCCCGGTCACCAGGTCGTCCTGGTCGAGGACCTTGTCCAGGTCGTGGCCGGCGTCGATCGCCTTCTGGCGCTCCTCGTCGTCCTTCGGCTGGAGCTTGCCGAGCAGGACCCCGCCGAGCGCCTTGATCGCGCAGGCCGTGATGATGCCCTCCGGCGTGCCGCCGACGCCGACGCACATGTCGATCGCCGAGCCGGGGAGCGCCGCCGCGATGCCGCCGGCGACGTCACCATCGAGGAGCAGTCGCGTCCCGGCGCCCGTGGCACGGATGGCGCGGATGAGTTCGTCGTGGCGCGGACGGTCGAGCACGGCCACGACCATGTCCTCGAGGTCCTTGCCCTTCGCCTCTGCCAGCGCCCGGATGTTGTCGCCGATCGGCTTGTCGAGGTCCAGGACCCCGCGGCCCTCGGGACCTGCGGCGATCTTGTCCATGTAGAACACGGCCGACGGGTCGTACATCGAACCGCGGTCCGAGACGGCCATCACGGAGATGGCGTTCTGGCGGCCAGCGGCGGTGAGCGAGGTGCCGTCGATCGGGTCGACGGCGATGTCGCACGCGGGACCGTGGCCGTTGCCGACGTGCTCGCCGTTGTAGAGCATCGGGGCGTTGTCCTTCTCGCCCTCTCCGATGACGACCACGCCGTCGAAGTTCACTGTGCCGAGGAACTTCCGCATCGCGTCCACCGCGGCACCGTCGGCGAGGTTCTTCTCACCCCGACCGACCCACGGCTGCGCACGGATCGCGGCGGCCTCCGTCGCACGCACGAGCTCGAGCGCGAGGTTGCGGTCGGGCTGGAGGAACAGGGAGCCGGTCTCAGTCGTGGGAGTCACACCCCCCAGCGTACCGAGCGCCGACCGTCCGGCCTCCCCTGCGGACGGATGTGCAGAGCGCGATCCGTCCACAGGCACCCGTCACACCCACCACGCACCAACCGGCCCTGACTAGCATCGACCGGGACATCACCGAAGAAGTCGAAGGAGATCCCAGTGCCCATCGCAACGCCGGAACAGTACGCCGAGATGATCGACCGCGCGAAGGCCGGGAAGTTCGCCTACCCCGCGGTCAACGTGTCGTCCTCGCAGACCATCAACGCGGTCCTCCAGGGACTGACCGAGGCGGGCTCCGACGGCATCATCCAGGTGACCACCGGCGGGGCGGACTACTTCGCCGGCCAGACCGTCAAGAACCGTGCCGCCGGTGCGCTCGCGATGGCGGCCTTCGCGCACGAGGTGGCGAAGAACTACCCCATCACCGTCGCGCTGCACACGGACCACTGCCCGAAGGACGCCCTCGACGGCTTCGTCCTGCCGCTCATCGCCGCGAGCGAGGAAGAGGTCCGCCAGGGTCGAAACCCCATCTTCCAGTCGCACATGTGGGACGGTTCGGCCGTGCCGCTCGACGAGAACATCGACATCGCCAAGACGATGATCGAGAAGACGCGCAACATCAACGCGATCCTCGAGGTCGAGATCGGCGTCGTCGGCGGCGAAGAGGACGGCGTGCAGCACGAGGGCACGAACGACGCCCTGTACACGACCGCGAACGACGTCGAGCGTGTCGTCGAGGCGCTCGGCATGGGTGACCAGGGCCGCTGGATCGCCGCGCTGACGTTCGGCAACGTGCACGGCGTCTACAAGCCGGGCAACGTCAAGCTCCGCCCCGAGCTCCTCGGCGAGATCCAGGACGCCATCGCCCAGAAGCACGGCACCGGCCAGAACCCGCTCGACCTCGTCTTCCACGGCGGGTCCGGGTCGACCGACGACGAGATCCACGAGGCCGTCCGCAACGGCGTCATCAAGATGAACATCGACACGGACACGCAGTACGCGTTCACACGCTCGATCGCCGGCTCGATGTTCACGAACTACGAAGGCGTCCTCAAGCTCGACGGCGAGGTCGGCAACAAGAAGCAGTACGACCCGCGCGCCTGGGGCAAGGTCGCCGAGTCCGCGATGGCCGCTCGTGTCGTCGAGGCGACGAAGGTCCTCGGTTCGGCGGGACAGTCCCAGAGCTGACGACGGACCGGCCAGGAGGCACGGGGGCGCGTCCGGCGGACGGGCCCCCGTCTGCGTCCGGGGACGCCCACTGCATGCCGGCTCACGACGGCGTGCCACGATGGTCGGATGACCGTCGACGCCATCGCCAGCGAGTTCGCCCACTTCGTCACGGAGTCCCCCACCGCGTTCCATGCGGCCTCGGTCGCCCGTGACCGTCTGGTCGCCGCCGGCTTCACCGACCTCGACGAGACCCAGGCGTGGCCGACTGGACCAGGTGCCTACGTGGTGGTCCGCGACGGTGCCGTGATCGCCTGGCGCCTCCCGGACGGGGCGACCGCGACGACGCCCTTCCGCATCCTCGGCGCACACACCGACTCCCCCGGCTTCCGGATCAAGCCGAACCCGACGGTCCGCGTCGGCGGCTGGGAGCAGCTGAACGTCGAGGTCTACGGCGGCCCGGTCCTGTCCACCTGGTTCGACCGTGACCTCCGCATCGCCGGACGGGTCGTCCACCGCGACGGCACCACTTCGCTCTTCGACACCGTCGACGGGGTCGCCCGCATCCCGAACCTCGCGATCCACCTCGACCGCGGTGCCAACGACGGTCCGGCACTCGACAAGCAGCGGCACACGCTGCCGATCGTCGGCACCGACGCCGGCACGGGTGGCACCGACGTGATGGAGTGGCTGCGCTCCCGCCTCGGCGAGACCGCCGTCTCGTGGGACCTGTTCTTCGCGGACACGCAGGCCCCGTCGCGGATCGGCATCGACCGGGCGTTCCTGGCCTCGGGCCGGATGGACAACCTGACGAGCGTGCACGCCGGACTGCGCGGGCTGCTCGAGGCCCCGGGTGACGGTGACCACATCCCGGTGTTCGCGGCGTTCGACCACGAGGAGATCGGGTCGTCCTCGCCGTCGGGTGCGGGTGGGCCGTTCCTCGAGGACGTGCTGGCCCGCGTGCAGGAGGGCCTCGGTGCCACCCGGTCCGAGTCCGCCCGTGCCTTCCGTGCCTCGTGGCTGCTCTCGAGCGACGCCGGACACCTGGTGCACCCGAACCACTCCGAGAAGCACGACCCCACCAACCGCCCGCGGCCGGGTGGTGGTCCGCTCCTGAAGATCAGCGCGAACCAGCGCTACATGACCGAGGCGAGGGGCACGGCGGTGTTCGCTGCCGCGTGTGGAACGGCCGGTGTCGACCACCAGCCGTTCGTCAACGTGAACACCATCCCGGGCGGATCGACGATCGGCCCGATCGCGGCGACCCGGCTGGGGATCCCCACGATCGACATCGGCGTCGGCCTGCTGTCGATGCACTCGGTCCGCGAACTGGTGCACGTCGACGACCTCGCCGACCTGCACGCTGCGGTCGCGGCGTTCCTGGCCTGACGTGGGCGGACCCGGGTCACCAGGTCCGGGTCCGGAAGCCCGGTCCGGAGACCCGGGTTCAGCCGCCCGAGGCCTGACGCATCATCGCTGCGACGAAGCCGTCGTCCTGGAACACCACGATGACGAAGACGATCGAGCTGAACACCGTCGCGACGGCACCGCCGAGCAGCGGCACCCAGAAGGTGCGCCTGCCGGCCCGGAGCCGGACGACGGACCACCAGAGCACGAGGGCGAAGACCACGAGCATGCCGATGGCGCTGATCATCGCGGCGCCGTTCAGCGTGCCCGGGTCCTGCAGTTCCGTGTAGTTCGTCTCGAGGGTCTGGCGGACGGTGGAGGCGACCGAGCCGATCGACAGCGACTGCACGACGCTGACCAGGCCCATCGCCAGGAGCACGAACGTCAAGAGCACGTCGACCGGCGATGCACCGAGTCGGCGGATCGGCGCGCCGTCGCGCGGAGTCGTCGCCGTGCGTCGCTCCCCCTGCGGCGAACGCTCCGCCGTCCGCTTCGGGCGCTCCGACGTGCCGTTCGAACGGGCAGCGGACGCCACGGCCGACGCGGCGGCGTGATCGCGGTCCCGCTGCTCCTGCCGTTCCTGCTCGACGAGGACGGGGTTGACCCAGCCCTCGGGTGCGTACTCCCCGTACTGCGGAGCCGGACGACCGGCCGCGCTGGAGACACCCGCCGTACCGGCTGTACCGGCCGCACCGGAACCGGCGGCGGCACCACCCGCGGGGTCGACGGACGCGTCGGGGTCGACCCGGGCCTCCCGGCCGTCCACCGCCGTCGTCGTCCGCGGCGGGACCCCGGACCAGCCGTCCGTCCGCGGATCAGGGCCGTTCATCGGGTGCGCCCGCCGAGCGGACGCGTCGGCTTGCCGTCCGCGTCGGTGCGGAGTTCGCGGGGCAACGAGAACATCAGGTCCTCGTGCGCGGTGACGACTTCCTCGACCGCACCGTAGCCGGCGTCGGCGAGCTGTTCGAGGACCTCTGCGACCAGGACCTCCGGCACGGAGGCGCCGCTCGTGACCCCGACGGTCTGCACGCCGTCGAGCCACTCCTGGCGGATCTCCTCGGCGTAGTCCACGCGGTGTGCGTCCTTCGCGCCGTACTCGAGGGCGACGTCGACCAGACGGACGCTGTTCGACGAGTTCGCGGAGCCGACGACGATGACCAGGTCCGCTGCCGGCGCGACCTTCTTGACCGCGACCTGGCGGTTCTGGGTGGCGTAGCAGATGTCGTCGGAGGGCGGGTTCTCGATCGACGGGTACTTCTCGCGCAGGAGCCGCACCGTCTCCATGGTCTCGTCGACGCTCAGGGTGGTCTGCGACAGCCACACGAGGTTGTCCGGGTCGGGGACGTCGAGCGCAGCGACGTCGGCCGGACCGTTCACCAGGATCGTCCGGTCGGGTGCGTGGCCCATGGTGCCCTCGACCTCTTCGTGGCCGGCGTGCCCGATGAGGATGATCGTGCGCTCGGCCTTGGCGAACCGGGTGGCTTCGCGGTGCACCTTGGTGACGAGCGGGCAGGTCGCGTCGATGGCGTGCAGGTCGCGGTCCGCGGCACCGGCCACGACGGCCGGGGAGACGCCGTGCGCGCTGAAGACGACGTGCGATCCACGGGGAACTTCGGCGACGTCGTCGACGAAGACGGCTCCGCGCTGCTCCAGCGTGGACACCACGTGGACGTTGTGGACGATCTGCTTGCGGACGTAGACCGGCTCGCCGTACTGCTCGAGCGCCTTCTCGACGGCGACCACGGCCCGGTCGACGCCGGCGCAGTACCCACGAGGTGCGGCGAGCAGGACCCGCTTGGGTCCGCTCACCGGGACGTCGCGCAGTCGACCGCGCGCTGCGGGGACCCGCGGCGGGGCGAGCGGGACCGAGTGGCCGTTGGTGATCGTCACGTCCCCGATGATAGGTGAGCAGGACCCGCGCAGCCTGGGCACCGACGAGCCTGTGGAGGAGCGTCGCCGCCCGGGATGTCCCCGGTGTCCGGCAGCATGGACCGCACGACGAGAGAGGGGCGCCATGGCGATCGAACAGGGGCCGCCCACGGCAGAGGACCCGTGGCCCGTCGCGCTGCTCGGCGCGAAGCTCCGGGACTGGATCGACCGACTCGGGGTCGCCTGGGTCGAGGGTGAGATCACCCAGTGGAACGTCGCCGGCGGCAACGTCTACGGCAAGCTCAAGGACGTCGAGGTCGACGCCACCGTCTCGTTCTCCATCTGGTCGAGCGTGCGCTCCCGGGTGCCGTCGGACCTCAAGCAGGGCGCCCGTGTCGTCGCCGCCGTGAAGCCCAACTACTGGGTCAAGGGCGGCTCGTTGACCATGCAGGTCGTCGAGATGAAGCACGTGGGGCTCGGGGACCTGCTCGAACGCCTCGAGCGGCTGCGTCGGGCCCTGGCGGAAGAGGGGCTCTTCGACCCCGCGCGCAAGAAGCGTCTGCCGTTCCTGCCGCACCGCATCGGTCTGATCACCGGCAAGGACTCCGACGCCGAGAAGGACGTCAAGCGGAACGCGCAGCTCCGGTGGCCCCAGGTCGAGTTCCGGACCGTGCACACCGCGGTGCAGGGCGACCGAGCCGTCGCCGAGGTCACGGCAGCCATCCAGGAGCTCGACGCCGACCCCACGGTCGACGTCATCATCGTCGCGCGCGGCGGCGGCGACTTCCAGAACCTGCTCGGTTTCAGCGACGAGGGCCTGGTCCGGGCCGCCGCGGCCGCGACGACGCCGATCGTCTCCGCGATCGGGCACGAGGCCGACCGACCGATCCTCGACGAGGTCGCGGACCTCCGCGCCTCCACCCCGACCGACGCGGCGAAGCGCGTGGTCCCGGACGTGGCCGAGGAACTGGCCAACGTCCGGCAGGCCCGCGCCCGGCTCGGGCTGCGGCTCTCGCACACGCTCTCGGTGGAGGCCGACCGGATCGCGGCCCTCCGCTCGCGTCCGGCACTGGCGTCCACCGCCTGGCTCGTGGACACCCGCGCCGAAGAGGTCGCTCGTGACCTCTCGCGCGCCCGGGAACTCCTGGACCGGCGCATCGAGCGCTCCCACTCCGAGGTCGGCCACCTGACCGGTCGGCTCCGCGCCCTGTCCCCGCGGGACACCCTGCGCCGCGGGTACGCGATCGTCCAGACGGACACCGGGGCGGTGGTGCGCGGCGCGACCGACCTCCACGGGGCGACACCGGTGCACGTCACGCTCGGCACGGGGACCGCGGTCGGGACGCTCGAGGCGGACGGGCCCGGTCCCGACGGCTCGGGTTCCTGAGCCGGGAGGCCCGTCCCCACTCCGCCAGGACGCATGACACCGCCCCTCCACCGCTGCCGTCCTCCACAGGCGCCGTGTCCTCCACGGAGCTGGGCGGCAGCGGCCACGTCGGTGGCGGCTCGGTAGGATCGGCATGTGTCTTCCGAGCAGCAGTCCGAGCAGTCCGACGTCCGCTCGCTGAGCTACGAAGCGGCGCGTGACGAACTCGTCCGTGTCGTCTCCGAGCTCGAGCAGGGGTCGGCGACCCTCGAGCGGTCCCTGGGCCTCTGGGAGCGCGGCGAAGCCCTCGCCGCGCGGTGTGAAGAGTGGCTCGTCGGCGCCCGCGCCCGACTCGACGCGGCCCGCTCCGCGACCGAGAACGGCAGCGCGGACCAGTCCGCAGCGGGAGACGCCCGATGAGCGACCCGGAGACCGGTCGCCCGATCGTCGCCGAACTCGGGCGCCCCGAGACGGCGGAGGAGACCTGGGCGCGCAAGGACACCGCCCGCCGAGCCCGCCGTGAACACCAGACGGCGTTCAACCTCGTGCTGGCGCTCATCGCGTCGCTCGGCATCGTGCTGTTCCTGGTCGCCGTCGTGGTCCGCCCCGACCAGGCCGTCGACCGCTCGGTCGACTACCGACAGGTCGCGCAGCAGGCCGACGTCTCCGGGGCGCAGCTCCTCGTGCCGGACCTGCCGTCGTCGTACACCTCGAACCACGCCGAGTACCAGTCCGGTTCGGCGCGGGGGGTCGCGGTGTGGACCATCGGCCTCCTGACGCCCGACGACCAGTACATCGGCATGCACCAGGGCATCGACGCGAACGACACCTGGATCGCCGACCAGCTCGAGCAGAAGCCCGCGACCGGGTCGCGCACGATCGCCGGGACGAAGTGGACCGTCTACGACCGCCGTGACGAGGGCAAGGGCGCGGGCAACAACGCGTACGCCCTCGTGACCACCTCCGGCAAGGACACCGTGGTGCTCGCCGGCACCGCCGACCAGAAGTCCTTCACGACGGTGGCGACGGCGGTCGGCAAGGAACTCACCCGCTAGGCAGCACCTCCGCCGGCAGTAGCACGCGACCCCGCACACCACCGAGAACCCGAACACCCCCGCGAACCCGAACAGCCCGAGGAACGACACACGATGACCGACCGCGCCGCCTCCACCCCCGCCGACGCCCTGCGACTCCTCGTCGAGGGCAACGCCCGCTTCGCCGCCGACAAGCGCCGCACCGGCCGGATCGACCCCGAGCGCCGCTCCGAGCTGCAGGGCTCCCAGGCCCCGTTCGCGACCGTCCTGGGCTGCTCGGACTCCCGCGTGCCGTTCGAGCACGTCTTCGACGCCGGCATCGGCGACGTCTTCGCGATCCGCAACGCCGGGCAGATCGTGGACGACGTCGTGCTCGGCTCGATCGAGTTCGCCGTCGTCGCGCTCGGCACCCCGCTGGTCGTCGTGCTCCGCCACACCCAGTGCGGCGCCGTCGCTGCCGCACGGTCCGGCGAGCCGGTACCCGCCCCGCACCTGCAGGCCCTCGTCGACGCGATCACCCCGAGCGTCGAGCGGGTCCGCGCCACCGATCCCGACGTCGCCCAGGAGGCCGTCGGGTCTGCGCACCTCGAGTCCAGCCTGAAGGCGATCCTGGACCGGTCGGGCGCCGTCTCCGACGCGATCGCGGACGGTAGGTTGGCCGTGGTCGGCGCGACCTACGACCTCACCACGGGCGAGGTCACGATCGACACCGTCGTCGGACAGGCCTGACCCGATGACGTGACCGCTCCGGCAGCGACGAGCCGCCGGAGCGCCACCGACACCGCCGCGACCGCGACCCGGTGTGAGCACCACGAGGAAGGACCACGACGACGTGACCGACACCACCACCCCCGCTGACGGCGAGTTCCGCATCGAGCACGACACGATGGGCGAGGTGCGGGTCCCCGCGTCGGCCCTCTACCGTGCCCAGACGCAGCGGGCCGTGGAGAACTTCCCGATCTCGGGCACCGGCCTCGAGTCGGCGCAGATCGTGGCCCTCGCCCGCATCAAGCGGGCCGCGGCGCTCGTGAACGGTCGCCTCGGCATCCTCGACGACGCCGTCGCGCAGGCCATCGCCACCGCGGCCGACTCGGTGATCGGTGGCGAGCACCACGACCACTTCCCGGTCGACGTCTACCAGACCGGCAGCGGCACCTCGTCGAACATGAACATGAACGAGGTCCTGGCGACCCTGGCCTCTCGCGTCGCCGACACCGAGGTCCACCCGAACGACCACGTCAACGCGTCACAGTCCTCGAACGACGTCTTCCCCACCTCGGTGCACGTCGCCGTCACCGATGCCCTCATCCGGTCGCTCGTGCCGTCGCTGGAACACCTCGCCGAGTCCCTCGAGCGCAAGGCCGTCGAGTGGGCGGACGCGGTGAAGTCCGGCCGGACGCACCTGATGGACGCCACCCCGGTGACTCTCGGGCAGGAGTTCGGTGGCTACGCGCGACAGATCCGCCTGGGCATCGAGCGGGTGAACGCCACGCTCCCCCGAGTCGCCGAGGTCCCGCTCGGCGGCACCGCCGTCGGCACCGGCATCAACACGCCGAAGGGGTTCCCGCAGCAGGTCATCGCCCAGCTCGCCGAGGACACCGGCCTGCCGATCACCGAGGCCCTCGACCACTTCGAGGCGCAGGGCGCCCGTGACGCCCTCGTCGAGGCCTCCGGCGCGTTGAAGGTCATCGCGGTCAGCCTGACGAAGATCAACAACGACCTGCGCTGGATGGGCTCCGGGCCGAACACGGGCCTCGGCGAGCTGCACATCCCCGACCTGCAGCCGGGCTCGTCGATCATGCCCGGCAAGGTGAACCCGGTCATCCCGGAGGCCACGCTCATGGTCGCCGCCCGGGTGATCGGAAACGACGCCACCGTGTCGTGGGCAGGCGCCTCCGGCTCGTTCGAGCTGAACGTCGCGATCCCGGTGATGGGGACGGCGCTCCTCGAGTCGATCCGACTGCTCGCGAACAGCTCTCGGGTGCTCGCCGACAAGACGGTGGACGGGCTGCAAGCGGACCTCGAGCGGGCGCGTGCCTTCGCGGAGTCCTCGCCGTCGATCGTGACGCCGCTGAACCGGGTCATCGGCTACGAGTCGGCCGCGAAGGTCGCGAAGTACGCCGTCACCGAGGGCCTCACGGTCCGCGAGGCCGTGGTCGCCCTCGGGTTCGTCGAGCGCGGTGAGGTCTCCGAGGAGCAGCTCGACAGCGCCCTCGACGTCCTGAGCATGACCCACCCGAACTGACCCGTCCGCAGGACGCCGCCGAGTGCACGAGACGCCGCCGACTTCGGCGGCGTCTCGCACGTCCAGCGGCGTCCCGGGAGCCCGGCGGCGTCTCGCACCTCCACCGGCGTCTCACACCTCCGGCGCCGTCTCACGAGCCCGGCACCGTCTCACGAGCCCGGCGCCGTCCCTCGAGCCCGACGGCGTCTCGCCAGCCCGGCGCAGTCTCGCGAGTCCCGGCGGCGTCTCGCACCGCGACGGACGGGAGGCACGGTGCGGGCCCGCACCGCGCCTCCCGCCCGTCCTTGCTCGCGTCCACTGCGCCGCGGCTCGAGGCGGCTGCGCACAACGGAAACCGCTCCGAACCACGGCATCCCGTGGTTCGGAGCGGTTTCCGTTGTGCCTGTCCGGCCAGCGCCGGCGGACCGGCCGGCGCGGCGCCGGCCGGTCCGCCGCCGCCTGCCCGCTACGCGAGGTCCGGCGAGTCGAGCATCTCGGTCACGAGTGCCGCGATCGCGGACCGCTCCGAGCGTGTCAGCGTCACGTGCGCGAACAGCGGGTGCCCCTTGAGCCGCTCGATCACCGAGGCGACCCCGTCGTGCCGCCCGACGCGCAGGTTGTCCCGCTGGGCGACGTCGTGGGTGAGCACGACGCGGGAGTTCTGTCCGATCCGGGACAGCATGGTGAGCAGGACGTTCCGTTCGAGGGACTGCGCCTCGTCGACGATGACGAACGCGTCGTGCAGGGACCGTCCGCGGATGTGGGTGAGGGGCAGGACCTCGAGGATGCCGCGCTCGACGACCTCCTCGAGGACGTTGTCGGAGACGAGTGCCCCCAGGGTGTCGAACACCGCCTGCGCCCAGGGGTTCATCTTCTCGGAGGCATCGCCCGGCAGGAACCCGAGCTCCTGCCCGCCGACGGCGTACAGCGGGCGGAACACCATGATCTTCTTGTGCTGCTGGCGTTCCAGGACGGCTTCGAGTCCGGCGCACAGCGCGAGCGCCGACTTGCCGGTGCCGGCGCTGCCGCCGAGTGAGACGATGCCGATCTCCGGGTCGAGCAGGGCGTCGATCGCCAGTCGCTGTTCGGCGGAGCGGCCGCGGAGGCCGAACACCTCGCGGTCGCCGCGCACCAGCGACACCGCGCCGGCGGAGTGCACACGGCCCAGCGCTGAGCCACGTTCGGAGTGGATGACCACGCCGGTGTTGACGGGCACGCCGTCGAGGTCGGGGGTCCGGATCTCCTCGGTCTCGTAGAGGTCGGCGACCTGGTCGCCGGACACCTGCAGGGTCGTGATGCCGGTGTAGCCGCTGTCGACGGCGAGTTCCGCGCGGTACTCCTGCGCGGCGAGGCCGATCGAGGCGGCCTTCACCCGGAGGGGCAGGTCCTTCGACACGACGACGACGTCGAGCCCGTCGTTCGCCAGGTTCGACGCGACGGCCAGGATCCGGGAGTCGTTGTCACCGAGCTGCAGTCCGGACGGCAGGACGGACTGGTTGGAGTGGTTGAGCTCGACGCGCAAGGACCCGCCGTCACCGACCGCGACGGGGAAGTCGAGTCGTTCGTGTTCGATGCGCAGCTCGTCGAGGATCCGTAGCGCCTGCCGGGCGAAGTACCCGATCTCCGGGTCGTTGCGCTTCGACTCGAGTTCGCTCACGACCACGACCGGCAGGACCACCGCGTGCTCGTCGAAGCGGAACAGGGCGCGCGGATCGCTGAGCAGCACCGAGGTGTCCAGCACGTAGGTGCGCTGGGCGACCGGCGTGGACGAGTCCGCGGCCCGACTGCTCGCAGCGGTGTGCAGCGGCGAGGTGGAAGACGTTCCGCGAGAGACGTTCTGAGAGGTCACGACCACTCCATCCCCGGGCCGCGCTCGGCCCGGTCATGTCCTTCGACGCGGCCACTGGAGCGGTCCCGGAGCACCGACCGTGGCCGCTCCGACCGGGCGCGTTGCCCGATGTCGCCAAGCTACGACGCGCGGTGCGACGGCACCAGCGACACGCCTGGTCCTGCGGTTACGGTCGTGTGTCGTCCGGCTGAACGTCCGGGAGGCGCGGTGCGGCCCCGCCACGCGCCTCCCGGCCGTCCCGCCACGCCCAGCACCCCGCGCCGAGCGGTCACAGGACGTCGCTCCCACCGCCCCAGAGCGACACGACGTGACCGCTCGGCGCAACGCAGACGGGGAGTCGTGACCGCTCGGCGGACGCAGACGGGAGGCGCGGTGCGGCCCCGCCACGCGCCTCCCGCCCGTCCCGCCACGCCCAGCATCCCGCGCCGAGCGGTCACAGGACGTCGCTCCAGCCACCCCAGAGCGACACAACGTGACCGCTCGGCGGAGTGCCGACGGGAGGCGCGGTGCGGCCCCGCCACGCGCCTCCCCGCCCGTCTCGCCACGCCCAGCACTCCGCGCCGAGCGGTCACAGGACGTCGCTCCAGCCACCCCAGAGCGACACAACGTGACCGCTCGGCGGAGTGCAGACGGAGAGTCGCGACCGCTCGGCGCCGGACGAGGCCGAGCAGCGCCGGGCCAGAAGCGCCGGCGTCAGCCCATCGTCGCGTACGAGATGCACGCGTCGCGGAACATGCCCAGCGTCTCGTCCGTGGTGGACGCGAACGCGGACACCCGCACCTCGCCGAGACGAGCGGTCGCGGTGACGCCGTGGTTGTGCATCGCCGCGGTGAGCGCCGTCAGCCGTCCGGCGGCTGGTCGGAGGACGACGATGCCGGCACGCTCGCGGGGGTCGCGGCTGGACTCGACGGGCAGCCCGAACTCGTCCGCCATGTCGATGATCCGGTCCACCCGGTCGGCGATGCGCTCCTGCACGGCGGCGACGCCGACGGCGGTGAGGCGTTCGAGCGAGACGGCGAGGCGGGCCTGCGAGACCGGGTCCACGCGCGACATGGCGAAGGCGGCGGCTGCGGGGCGGACGCTCGGCACGTCGGTGGGCCAGCCGGTCGTGCCGTGCGGTCCGGACAGTGCCGGCTTGACGCGCTCCAGGGCGCGGTCGCTGAACGCGGTGAACCCGGTGCCCCACCCGGCGTGCAGCCACTTCTGGCCGCCGGTGGCGACGACGTCGGCGACCTCGTACGGAGCGTCGACGATGCCGAAGCCCTGGATGGCGTCGACGATGAGCAGACGGTCACCGATCACATCGCGGATGGCGGCGAGGTCGGCGAGGTACCCGGTGCGCCAGTCGACGAGGGACAGCGCGACCGCGGTGACGTCGTCCGACAGACGCTCGCGGATGAGGTCGGGCGTGAGCCAGCCGGCGCCGGACTCGATGACGACGGGCTGCACGCGGCCGCCGGTGGCCGAGGCGGCGCTGGCGAGGGCGAGCGGCAGCGACGGGTACTCGTCGGCGGCGACGAGCACCCCGCCGGTCAGGCCGAACGCGGTGTGCAGCAGGCCGGGGGTGGTGGCGGTCTGCGAGACGACCTGGTCCTCGCGGCGGCGGACGAGCCGGGCGGCGACGGCGCGGACGCGGGCGTTCTGCTCGTCGAGCGTCTCCATGGCCCCGAAGCGCATGTGCTCCTGGATGTGGCCGAGGACACGCTGCTCCTCGAGGACGGCGGTCTGCACGGGACCGAAGGCAGCGTGGTCGAGGTATCCGGGCTCCTCGGCGAAGCCGGCGACGTACTCGTCGATCGTGGTCACGGGGGCACCTTCCAGTGGGCAGAACCCTGTGAGCCTACTGGGACCCGTGCATGCGGGCGAATGCAGTCCGCGGAACGCCAGGAGGCGGATGCTGGCGACCGGAAGCCATGAGGACGTCTCGCTTCCTGTGCGGGCGCTCAGACCTGTCCGGTCAGCCGCCGAACCGGCGCGACCGCAACCCGAAGTCGCGGACCGCCCGGAGGAAGTCGACCTCCCGGAGGTCCGGGTAGAACGCCTCGACGAAGTAGAACTCGCTGTGCGCGCTCTGCCACAGCAGGAAGTCCGACAGCCGCTGTTCCCCCGAGGTCCGGATCATCAGGTCCGGGTCCGGCTGCCCCTGCGTGTACAGGTGGTCGCCGATGAGCTCGGGCGTGAGGACCTCGGCCAGGGTGTCGAGCGTCCCGCCGCCCTCACCATGGCTCCGGACGATGCTCCGCATGGCGTCGGCGATCTCCCGCCGGCCGCCGTAGCCGACCGCCAGGTTGATGTGCAGCCCGGTGTGGTCGGCGGTGCGCTCCTCGGCGGCTGCGAGTGCCGCGACGAGCTCCGGCGGCAGGCCGTCGTTCGAGCCGACGTGCTGGACACGCCAGGTGCGGTGGTGCGAGAGCCGCTCGGCCAGGTCCGCGATGATCCCGACGAGTTGGTCGAGCTCCTCGCCGCCACGGCCCTTCAGGTTGTCGGCCGAGAGCAGGTAGAGCGTGACGACCTGGATGTCGAGGTCCTCGCACCAGGACAGGAACTCGGGGATCTTCGCCGCGCCAGCCCGGTGCCCGTGGGCGGCGGTCTCCAGGCCCAGCTGCCGGGCCCACCGCCGGTTCCCGTCGACGATCATCGCGACGTGCCGGGGCTTCTGCGCCCCGTCGATCTGGCGGCGGATGCGGTTCTGGTAGGCGCGGTAGAGGAGCCCGCGTCCCGCCCATCCCAGCTTGCCCGTCACGCGTCGACTGTAGTGCAAGCACCCCTCGTGCTGACTCTCAGCCACCGTCCCGTCCGCCGGCCGTACGGTCGGAGCATGCAGTCAGACCAGGGCGTGCCCGCCCTCCCCCACGTGCCGTTCACGGAGGAGGCCGAGACCACCCCGACCACGACCGGTCCCGCCGACGCCCGCCCGGCATGGCGCGGTTGGATCCACGCCGGCACGTTCCCGTTCGCAGCGGCCATGGGCATCGTGCTCATCACGCTCGCGGCGACCCCGGCGGCGAAGGGTGCGAGCGCCGTGTTCATGGCCACGTCGTTGATCATGTTCGGCGTCTCGGCGACCTACCACCGCTTCCCCTGGCGACCGGTCGTCAAGCGCGTGCTCAAGCGCATCGACCACACGAACATCTTCCTGCTCATCGCCGGCACCTACACACCCGTCGCGGTCTGCGCGCTGCCGCACGAACTGATGGTGATCGTCCTGTGGGTGATGTGGAGCGGCGCGCTGCTCGGCGTCGCGTTCCGCGTCTTCTGGATCGGTGCACCACGGTGGTTGTACGTGCCGCTCTACCTGGCGCTCGGCTGCGCGGCGTTCCTGATCCTGCCGCAGCTCTTCGCCGCCAGCGTGCCGATGACGGTGCTCGTGCTCGCCGGCGGACTGGCCTACATCCTCGGCGCGGCCGTCTACGGCTTCAAGCGTCCGGACCCCTCGCCGACGTTCTTCGGCTTCCACGAGGTCTTCCACGCCCTCACCGTCGTCGCCTTCGCGGCGCAGTGGGCCGGCATCCTGGTGATCGCGCTGCACCCGGTGCGCTGACCCGGCCGCCAGGGGCCCGTCTGCGCCAGACGCCGCCGTCCGAGCCAGACACCGCCGTCCGAGCCAGACTGCGCCGATCTCGGCGGCGTCTCGCGCACACGACGGTGTCTCCCGCAGACGGCGGGGCGCGACCACACGGACACGGACGGGAGGCTCCCCACCAGCCGGTGGGGAGCCTCCCGTCCCTCAGCGCGTCGCGTCAGCCGCGCTCGGTGTCGTCGCCGACGTCGGCCCGGCCGTCCTCGGCGACACGACGCGCCGGCTCGTCCGTCACGGCACCGTCGCCGGAGTCGCCGGCGACCTCGGCCTCCAGGCGCTCCCGGATCTCGGCGCGGTAGCGGGTCCGGCGGATGCGTCGGGTCATGTCGACCACCAGCAGGATCGTCACGATGGCGACCAGGGCGATCGCGACGAAGCCGGCGACCCCCGGGGTGACGTCGACGTCCGGGACACCACTCGGGCTCGGACTGGGGGTGGTGGCGGCCAGTACCGCGGCGATGGTGCTCACGCGTGTGCGTCCTCTTCGGATGGGATGCCTGCGAACAGGTCGGACTCGGGGAGCTCGGTGGGGACCCGGGACTCGACGAGCTGGTAGTCCTCGGTCGGCCAGACCTCGGCGAGCAGGTCGTTCGGCCAGAAGAAGAAGGGACTGTCCGGCGGCACCTGGCTGGCGTGTGCGCGGAGCGCGGCGTCGCGCGCGTCGAAGTACTCGTGCACGTCGACGTGCGACGTGGCGAGGTCCGGGCGGTCCGCGAACCGCTCCACCCACTCGCCGAGCTGCTCGAGGAGCGGGTTGTCGGGCTCCCGCTCGCGCAGCGCCTCGTGGAAGGCGGTGATCCGGCGCGGGTTCATCGTGCGCTCGTAGTAGAGCTTCGAGACCGACCAGGCCGGGCCGGCATCCGGGTACGTCTCGGGGTCGGCGGCATCGCGCCAGGCGGCGACCGAGACCTCGTGCGTCCGGATGTGGTCCGGGTGGGGGTACCCGCCGTTCTCGTCGTAGGTGACCAGGACGTGCGGACGGAAGCGCCGGATGACGCGGACCAGTGCCTCGGTGCTGTACTCCAGCGGCACGGTCGCGAAGGTGCCGGGCCGGACGGTCTCGCCCTTCTCGGCGTCGGGCAGACCGGAGTCGTGGTACCCGAGCCACACGTGGTCGATGCCGAGGGCTGCCTGCGCTGCGGCCATCTCGGTACGCCGGAAGCCGGCCATGTCGCGGTGCGCCCGGGCCTTCGCGGTGTCCGGGAGCTGCTCGTTGAGGATGTCTCCGGCCTCACCACCCGTGCACGAGACGACGAGGACCTGGGCGCCGTCGGCCACGTACTTCGCCGCCGTGGCCGCTCCCTTGCTCGACTCGTCGTCGGGGTGGGCGTGCACGGCCAGCAGACGATGGGGCACGGCGTTCCTTCACAGCTCGCGGACTTGCGGTCGCGGGTGGCGCACGGCGAGCGTGAACTACCCTTGGATCAGGATAATCACCCCGGGAGCCCCGAACTGTCCGATCAGCACCACGCCCCAGCAGGCGGAACCGAACGCGGTACGTCCGCCGTCCTCGACGACCGGACGTCGCTCGACGACCGGTACGGACGCAGCGTGGACACCCGGCGGCGCGGCAAGCTGCTCGCCGTCGTGATCGCGGCGGCCATCGCGGTCGTGTTCGCCGTCTGGGTGATCTGGGCAGGCCCCGGTCAGACCACGCACGGGCTCGACACCGACGACGTCGGGTACGAGGTCCTGTCCGACCACAGCGTCGTCGTGCACACCCAGGTCGCCGTCGACCCGGGCACCCGTGTGGAGTGCGCGGTGCAGGCGCTGGACAAGTCGTACACGATCGTCGGATGGCGGGTCGTGACGCTGCCCGCGGAGGATCAGCGTGACCGCTCGATCTCGACGCAGGTGAAGACGACGACGCGGGCGGTCACCGGGTTGATCCACTCGTGCTGGGTTCCCTAGACTGCTCGGAATCACGAATCGAGACCGGCCGCCGGCCGGTCTCGATTCTTTTGCGCCACACGCCGTGACCGGTCCCGACCACCACGGCCGAAGGGAAACGACATGAGCAACGACACGCAGGGCACCTGGCTGACCCAGGAGGCGTTCGACCGTCTCACCGCCGAGCTCGAGCAGCTCACCGGCCCGGCCCGCATCGAGATCGCGAGCCGCATCGAGGCCGCCCGTGAAGAGGGCGACCTCAAGGAGAACGGCGGCTACCACGCCGCGAAGGACGAGCAGGGCAAGATCGAGGCCCGCATCCGGTCGCTGACCGAGCTCCTCAAGCACGCCACGGTGACGGAGGCCGAGTTCGACGGCACCGTCGAGCCGGGCACCGTCGTCACGGCCACCATCGCCGGCGACCCGTCGACGTTCCTGGTGGGCAACCGCGAGATCGTCGCCGAGGGCTCGGACCTCACCGTGTACAGCCCGGTCAGCCCGGTGGGCGCCGCGATCCTCGGCCTCCGCACCGGCGGCAAGACCTCGTACACCGCGCCGAACGGCAAGGAGATCGCGGTCGAGGTCACGAACGTCGAGCGCTACGAGCCCTAGGCCGTCGCTGCCGTCCGGCACCTGACACTCCAGCCCGGCGTGCGCTCTCCCTCGCGCACGTCGGGCTGTTGCGTGTGCGCGCTCGTGCCTGCCCATCGAGTGGTCACCTCACCCCGGTCCAGGCCACCGTGGCCGCTCCCGCCACCACCAGGCCCGCCAGCGGCCATGCGTGCGCGAACCGGAGCAGCAGGCGTTCGTGTCGGTCCGTGCCGGGCGGGTGGACGACGAGTGTGCGGGTCTCCCACGTCGTGCGGCCGACCGGGCGGACGTCGAGTCGACCCGAGCGGTGCGCTCCGTCGACGATCCGCGTCCGGACCCCGTCGACCGTGGCCGACATCGATCTGGAGGCCCGTGGCACGTCCGGCGTGAGCCGGACGCCGGAGCCGGGGCGGGCCTCCAGGACGGCCGCTGCCGCCGCGCGGCGATCCGTCAGTTGGTGAGCTGCTCCGGGCGGAACCCGGCTTCTTGCAGACGCGCCATCACCTCGTCCGCGTGGCCGGGTCCACGCGCCTCGATGGACAGGTCGAGGGCCACCTCGTTGATGACGAGTCCCTGGCCGTGGCGGGTGTGCAGGACCTCGACGACGTTCGCACCGGCGTCCGAGATGATCTGGGACACGCGGGCCAGCTGGCCCGGGCGGTCCGGCAGCATGATCCGGATGCCGATGTAGCGCGACGCCGCGACGAGGCCGCGGGTGATGATCCGCTCCATCATGAGGGGGTCGATGTTGCCGCCACTGAGCAACACCACGGTCCTGCCGGTGTCGTGCACGGCGCCGGACATGATCGCGGCGACGCCGACCGCTCCGGCGGCCTCGACCACGAGCTTCGCGCGCTCGAGGAGCACGAGCAGGGCCCGGGCGGTGTCGTCGTCCGAGACGGTGACGATCTCGTCGACCAGGTCGCGGATGATCGGGAAGTTCATGTCGCCCGGACGTGCGACCGCGATGCCGTCGGAGATCGTCGGCGAGGTCGTGATCGTCAGCGGCTCCCCCGCGACGATCGACGACGGGTAGGCGGCGGCGTTCTCGGCCTGCACGCCGATGACCCGGATCTCGCGGCCCAGGCGTTCGGCGAGGCCCTTGACGGCGATCGCGATGCCGGAGATGACGCCGCCGCCGCCGATCGGGACGACGACCGTGTCGACGTCGGGGACCTGGTCGACGATCTCGAGTCCGAGCGTGCCCTGGCCGGCGATCACGGCGGGGTGGTCGAACGGCGGGATGAAGACCGCTCCGGTGCGGGCCGCGAACTCCTTCGCGGCGGACAGCGCCTCTTCGACGGAGTGCCCGCGGAGCACCACGTCGGCGCCGTAGCGGCGGGTGGCCTGCAGCTTGGGCAGGGCGACGCCCACCGGGGTGAAGATCGTGGCGGGGATGCCGAGTTCACGGGCGGCGAAGGCGACCCCCTGCGCGTGGTTGCCGGCGCTGGCGGCGACGACGCCGGCCTCCCGTTCGGCCGCCGACAGGGTCGACAGCCGGTTGTAGGCGCCGCGGACCTTGTACGCACCGGTGCGCTGCAGGTTCTCGCACTTCAGGTGGACGGGCGAGCCGAGCAGTCCCTCGAGGAACTTCGACGTCTCCATCGGGGTGACCCGTGCGACCCCGGCGATCGTCGCGCGCGCCGCCTCGATGTCGGCGAGCGTCGGGATCGGGGGCGCAGTCGTGTCGGTCACGATCCCATCATCGTCGGTCGCGGACTCCGCGGCTGCCACGTGACGCTCAGTTGGTGCTGGCGGTGCCGGGCTCGGCGGCTGGCTGCGCGTCGCTGCCGGGCGCCGGGACGTCGTCGCCGACCTGGTGCCGTCGTCGCCGCAGCAGCTGGATCCTGCCGTGCTGACCGTGCTTCGGGGTCGCCTCGAGCACGTGGTCCGAGTCGAGTCCACGCCAGCGACCGCTCGCGATCGTGGTGACCATCGCGTTCAGGGTGGCGATCAGCGGGACGGCGAAGAACGCACCGGCGATGCCGGCCAGACCGGAGGCTGCGGTCACGCCGAGCACGACGGCCAGCGGGTGCACCTTGACCGCGTTGCCCATCACGAGCGGCTGCAGGATGTGGCCCTCGATCTGCTGCACGAGCAGGACGACACCGAGCACCAGGAGCGCGGCCAGCGGGCCGTTGAAGATCAGAGCGACGAAGACGGCGAGGAAGCCGGTGACGATCGCACCGACGACGGGGATGAAGGCGCCGAGGAACACGATCGCGGCGATCGGGATGACCAGGGGCATTCCGCCGAAGAACAGGCCGACGATGAACGCACCCAGGCCGATGCCGACCGCGTCGACGAAGGCGACGAAGATCTGCACCCGGATGAAGCTCGTCAGGGTGATCCAGCCGGCGACGCCCGCACCGTCGACGGTCGCCCGGGCCTTGCGCGGGAACAGCCGGACCGTCCAACGCCAGACGTTCTTGCCGTCGATGAGCAGGAAGATCGTGGTGAACAGGATGATGAACAGCGCCTCGAACACGTGCGTGGCGCTCGAGCCGGCGCTCGCGACGCCCGACAGGATCGTGCCGGAGTTGTCCTGCACCCACTTGGTGGCCTCGTCGAGCCAGGTGTTGACGTCTTTCTGTGAGATCCCGAATCCGGAGTTGAGCACGAACGACCGGACGTTGCCGTACTGGGACACCGTCCGGTCCCGCAGCGACGGGTACGAGGCGACGATCTGGTCGATCACGAGCCACACGAGGGCGGCCACCGCGGCGAGCCCGCCGAGCAGGCTGATGATGACAGCGAGCGACTTCGGGACGTGCCAGCGCTGCAGCCGGTTCGAGAGCGGCACGAGCAGGGCGGAGATCACGACGCCGATCAGGAAGGGGATCAGGATCTCGCTGAAGATCGTCATCAGCCAGATGAAGAGGGCGATGACGCCCGCGATGACGAGCACGCGCCACGAGAACGCCCCCGCGATGCGCATGCCGAGTGGTACCGAATCCTCGACCACGGGGTCGGGATGAGTCTTCTTGCCCCATGCCATTCCGCCACTGTAGCCACGCGGAACCGGGCAGGTGCCGGTCCGGGCGTCGGCGGGGATCGGTAGCGTTCCCGTCATGGTCAGGACGACGCTCTCCGCTGCCGAGGCCCGCCGCGTCGCCCTCGCCGCGCAGGGGTTCGGCCGGACACCCTCGGCGGCGGTCCCGTCGCCTTCGACGGCGGTCCCGTCGCCTTCGGGCTCGCCGGCGGTGCTCGTCCCGAACCGGGCGGTGTCGGCCGGCCTCGCCCGACTCGGTGTGCTGCAGATCGACTCCGTCAACGTCTTCGAGCGCAGCCACTACCTGCCGCTCTTCGCCCGGCTGGGTCCGTACGACAAGGGCGCCCTCGACCGGCTGACGCTGACGCAGCGCAGCCCCTGGATCGAGTACTGGGCTCACGAGGCGGCGTTCGTCCCGCGTGATGACCTCCGGCTGTTCCGGTGGCGGATGGACGCCTACCGGCAGCGTGACACGACCAACCCGCTCCGGATCCCCGGCGTGGAACGCACTGCCCGGGTGCGCGACGAGCTCCTGGCCCTGCTCGCCACCGAGGGACCGATGCCCGCGAGTGCGGTCGAACACGAGTCCAACGTCCGACGGGGCCCCTGGTGGGGCTGGAGCGACGTGAAGCACGCGCTCGAGCAGCTCTTCCGCTGGGGTGACGTCGTCAGCGCGGGACGGTCCGGGTTCGAGCGGGTCTACGCCCTGCCGCAGCAGGTGCTGCCGTCGGGGTACTTCGCGACCGCACCCAGCCGGGCCGACGCCGTCCGGGAGCTGGTCCGCCGCTCGGCCCGGGCCGTGGGCGTGGGCACCCGCGCCGACCTCGCCGACCACCACCGACTGCGTGCGGACGACACCGCTGCCGCGATCGCCGACCTGCAGGACGCCGGCGAGCTGGTCCCGGTCACGGTCGAGGGCTGGCGGGACCGGGCGTGGATGCACGTCGACGCCCGGGTGCCGCGTCGGGTCGAGGTCGACGCCGTCCTCAGCCCCTTCGACCCGGTGGTGTGGTTCCGTCCGCGGGCCGAGCGGCTGTTCGGCTTCCACTACCGGATCGAGATCTACACGCCCGCGCCGAAACGGGTGTTCGGGTACTACGTGCTCCCGGTGCTGCAGGACGACGCCCTGGTCGGGCGGGTGGACCTGAAGAGCGATCGGCAGCGCGGCGTCCTGCACGTCCGGACGGCGTGGCACGAGCCCGGAGCCGTGATCGACGTCGAGCGGCTCGCAGCACTGCTCCGGCGGACGGCGGCGTGGCAGGGGCTCGACGGGGTCGAGGTCACCGACCGCGGAACTGCGGCACGCGCACTCGCCGCAGCGCTCGGAGTCACTCCCCGGCCCTGACGGCGCGTGCCGGGGACTCGACGGCGCGTGCCGGGGACTCGACGGCCGGGACCGCTAGAACTGCACCCGCGGCGGCTCGGCGATGGCGGCCGGCTCGGCGGTCTCGAAGAACGGCGCCGGCCCGACGCCCCGACGCTTCGCGATGCTCGAAGCCGGGAACGACTTGACCTTGGTGTTGAGTTCGCGCACGCCACCGTTGTAGTGCCGGCGGGCGGACTGGATCTTGTCCTCGGTGGACACGAGCCGCGACTGCAACTCGAGGAAGGACTGGCTGGACTGCAGCTGCGGGTACCCCTCGGCCACGCGGAACACGCTCTTCAGCGCCTTCTGCATGTGCCCCTCGGCAGTGGAGGCGGCGACGGCGTCGTGCGCAGCGAGTGTCTCGGCCCGGGCGTCGGTGACGGCGGTCAGGACGGACTTCTCGTGCGCCGCATGACCCTGCACGGTGTCGACGATGGTGGGGAGGAGCTCGGCGCGTTCGTGGAGCTGCGCGGCGATCTCGGCCCAGGCCGTGTCGACGCGCTGCTGCAACGCGACGAGGGACTTCTGGCTGGACCAGAACCAGATGCCGATCACCACGAGGACGACGACCACAACGCCGATCACGATGAGCGTCGTGACGAGTCCGGTGTCCATTCGGGCGTACTCCTTTGCGCGTCGGGCCGCAGTTGCGTGCGGACCTCCGCAGCCCGCTGTCGGACCTCAGCGGTCCGGATCGATCTTACCGAGCGCCTCGGAGCGACCTCGCCGCTCGCCGATCTTCACGGCCGATTCCCGAGTGACGCACACCGGGCTCGCGGACCGCGTCCGGAGGGGGCCCCGATCGACGCACGGAAGGGCACGGATGATGCGGAACCGGGGTGTTCCGCCGCGCGGGGTGTTGACCGGAGGGCCCGGATCGCATGGGATGGACAGGATGGACACGGGCGGGGACAACGTGCAGCACCAGGACGTCGGGGGCAACGTCCGTCGTCGACGATCCCGGAGGACTGCCGCCCGGTCGCTCGTCACCATCGTCGGGCTGGTGCTCCTGCCCCTGGTGTCCGTTCCCGCCCTCGCGACGACCACCACGCTCCCCGGCGCCGGGACCGGAGCCGGCATTGGAACGGTGGACGCGCCGCAGCCGTCCCCGACGCAGCCTCCCGTCTACTCCAACCCGGTGCCCGCGCCGGCGCCCGGCCCGGGGGACGCCTCGAGCCCGGTCCCGACGAACACCCCCATCCCACCGTCCGGCGGTACCCCGACCGCGCCGACGATCGTCGACCCGGGGGACATCACGACCGCCCTCGCGCGGTTCGCCGGTCGTGCGACACCGGGCCACCAGGTCCGCGTGGCCGAGCCCGCCGTCCCCTCGGCGTCGGTCTGCCGCGCCACCGCGACGCCCGGCGGGACCTGGTCCTGCGTCGGGACGGTGCGCTCCGGCCCGGCCCAGGTCTTCACCGTCCTGGACATGACGGCGTCCGCGCTGCCGAACGCCGATGCGGCACCGTCGGACGTCATCGTGCCGCCGACCATCGACGCCCGGCGCCCGACCACGGGGACCGTCACCGGCACGGGCCTCCCGGGTGCCACCGTGACCGTCGGCCGGGCCGGCTCCTCCGCCGCGCTCACCGCGGTCGTCACCGCGGCCGGCACCTGGGCGGCTCGATGGGGCACCGGCCCGGGCGCACCGGCCGAGGGCAGCGTCAGTGTCAGTGCCACGCAGACCGCGAGCACCGCGACCGGGTACCGATCGGACCTCCGGAGTGCCGCCTCGGCCGCTCGGACCCTCGTCGTCGACCGGACCGCCCCGGCCGCGCCGCGGATCACCGCGCCGGCCGGATCGGCCCCGGGCAGCACGCAGGGGGTCCGGATCACCGGGACGGCCGAGCCGCGCACCGTCGTCACCGCCTACGTCGACTCGACCGCGGTCTGCCGGGCGTCCGTCGCCGCGGACGGATCGTGGTCCTGCCGCGCAGCCGACAGCCTCCGCGCCGGGTCCCACATGGCCCGTGCGGTGGCCCAGGACGAAGCGGGCAACACCTCGTCCGCGGCGACCGCCGTCGCGTTCCGCGTCTCCCGCGGCGCCTCCGTCGACGCCGCCAGCTCCCCCGGCACCACCCCCGGCAGCGGCGCCGGAGGTGGCGGCGCGCACGGCAGCGGCACCGCCCCGGCCCACGGATCGGGCTCCGACACGGCCGACGGGTCCGGCATCGGCAGGGCCGGAACCGGGTCGAGCGACGACGGTACGTCCGGCAGCGCGCTGCCCGGCGGTGGCGCCGGCGGTTCCGGCAGCCACGGCGGCCGCCCCGACTGGACGGGTCCCGCCGGCGACTGGACCGTCGCCACCGGGTACGACCACGCCGTGCCCACCATCCAGTCCGCGTCCTCGTGGCGCACCCTCGCCGTCGCGGCCGGCGTCGCCGCCGTGTTCCTCCTGCTCGTCGCCGGCCCGGTCCGCGTCCTCGCTGGCGCCCTCCGCGAACGGGCACCCCTGCGGGCCGCCCGGTTCACCGGCCGCAACCGCACCCGCTCCGAACGTCGCCACGGCGACGACGCCGTGGCGAGCTGGGTCACGGTCACCCTCGGGATCGCCGTCGCCGGGGTGCTCACGCTCCTCGGGACCGGCATCGCGCTGGAGGCACGCTACGTCCGTCTCGCGATCGGCGTCGTCGCCGGCGTCGCCGTGCTCAGCGCCGGGGTCGTCCTCGCCACCCGCTGGACCGCGGGCGAAGACCGACACACCGTCACGTACCAGCTGTCCCCCGGCCTGCTCCTCGCAGCGGTCCTGGCGAGCGGACTGACCCGCGCCGCCGACCTCTCCCCCGCCCTCGTCGTCGGGGTCCTCCTCGTCCCGGTCGCCCGCACCGACGTGGGCACCGCCGCCATGCACCTCGGACGGGGCCTCGCCGCGTGTGCGCGGAGTGCCTTCTGGCGCTCGGTGGCACTGCTCGTCCTCGCGGTCGTCGGATGGGTGCTGCACAGCCTCACCCCGGCCTCCGGGTTCGCAGGGTCGCTCGTCTCCGAGTTCGCCAGCACCCTCTGCGTCGGTGGGCTCGGTGCTCTCGTCGTCACGCTGCTGCCGCTCCGGGGGACCGCGGGTGCCGCGCTCGCCTCGGTCTCGCGACCGAGCTACGCGGCCCTCACGGCGGTCGGCGTCGGCCTGGCCGCAGCGGTCTACTCCGGCACGGCCGGCACCCACGTCCCGGTCGCCGCCATGGCCACCGGGGTCGGCGTGGTGCTCGTGGCGGCCGCGGCCGCCTGGGCGTGGCTCCGGTTCGACGGGGCCGGTATCCGGTCTTGAGGCGCCCGGCAACAGTTGCCGGTCACTTTGCCTGTCTGCCTGTCGGTCTGTCGGTCTGTCGGTCTGTCGGTCTGTCTGCCTGACTGGCTGACTGCCGGGAGGCTCGGCACGAGCCCGCCACGGGCCTCCCGTCCCGCCATCGGCGGTGTCCCGGGACCGGGCTCAGTGCGTGGGGGCCGAGCGGGCGAACAGGCCGGGCAGGAGGCCACCGATCTTCGTGCCGACGCAGAGGCTGACGAACGTCGCGAGCGGCGTCGCGAGCGCTCCGGCGTCGAAGGTCGCCACCGCGACCAGGCCGACCGTGCCCGGGACGAGCAACAGGAACGCGGGTCGGAACGACACCGTCGCCGGGATGACCGGCACCATCCGCTCCAGCACGCGCGTCGCGACGAAGAGCAGTGCCGCGGCCAGGCCGGTCGCGACGACGCTGCCGCTGAACGGGGTCAGCCACGAGACGACCGCGTAGGCGGTGACCATCACGACGACCGAGGCCGCGGTGAGGCGCCACCCCGAGCCGAAGACCAGGCTGATGCCGGTCGCCAGGACCACGACGGCGACCCACGACACCCAGAGGGCCGGGACCGCCTCCCAGCCCGCGCGGTCCGTGCCGATGCCGGCGACCTCGCCGACGAGCGCCGCGGACGTCGGGTCGACGCGCAGCCCGGTGACGGCGCTACCGGCCGCGATGCCCGCCGCCATGAAGCCGAGCATGATGAGGCCCTGCATCAGCCGCGCCGAACCGGTGACGATGTCGGCTGCCGTGAGTTCGAGCAGCGCGTTGGTGATGAGCGCTCCCGGCACGAACACCGCGACCGGCGCGCAGACGGCGTAGAGGGGGACGTGGTCGAACCCGGTGCTCGCAGCGACGAGCCCGACGACCGCGGTCGAACAGAAGGCCGCCAGGAACGGGACGACGGCGACGGCCTCCCGGAAGCGCCGGAGCAGCAGCCCGATCACCCCGACCAGCGCCCCGACGACGAGGGCCACGAGCACCGCCCACCACGGGACCCGGAACACGACGGCGAGCCCGGCCGACGTCAGCGCGTTGCCGAGCACCCACGGCAGCGGTGCCGGTGGACGGGTGCCCTGCCGGATGCTGCGGACACGGGCCGGGATCTCGGCCAGCGCGATCGCGCCGCGTTCCAGGCCGAGGACCAGACGGTTCGCGCGGGCCGACTGGCGGAACGACAGTTCGATGCCCTCGGCGTTGACGATGGTGGCGGCGCCGGTCGCGGTCTCGCTGACGATCACGAGCGCCGGCAGCACGCCGATCACCAGACCGTCGCCGACACCGGCGGCGTCGCGGGTCTTCTCGAGCGCGGACCGGACGTCGGTGACGGAGCTGCCGGCGTCCAGCAGCAGGGTGCCGAGCGTGCCGAGGAGCATGCCGATCGGGACGGTCTCGCCGTCGATGACCTCGACGTGGGCCTCGGGGCGCCGGAGGGCGTCCCGGAGGTTCGTCAGCGCACTCCCGATCCCGACCACAGGGTCAGCGTAACGAGTGGTGGCGTTCCGACGGCGCTGCCCGCCCGGTCCTCGTACCCCCGGTGGGACTCGAACCCACAACTCGGCGATGTTGAGTCCCCTACCCGTCCGTGCTCGTACCCCCGGTGGGACTCGAACCCACAACTCGGCGATGTTGAGTCGCCTACCCGTCCGTGCTCGTACCCCCGGTGGGACTCGAACCCACAACTCGGCGATTTTAAGTCGCATGCCTCTACCGATTGGGCCACGGGGGCGCACGACCGTGACGGTCGGGCCGGGACAGCCTACCGACGCCAGAGGGCGGCCACCCATCGGGTGACCGCCCTCTCGACTGCGTGCGTGCGGTCTCTACTCGGTCTTCGCCGACTCGCCGGCAGCGACGGGCTCGGCTTCCTTCGAGACGTCCTCGGCCGGCGTCGCGTACGCGGGACCGGCAGCACCGGCGGGCTGGCCGGCGGCCGGCGACTCCGCTTCCGGAGCGGCCTCGACGGCCGGCTTCGGGCGGGAGGCCCAGGCCTCGAAGGCGGCGCGGGGGGTCTCGCGGTCGTCGAGGGACGCGATGTCGCGGCCCAGGAAGAAGTTGCCGACCCAGTCGCCGACGACACGGATCTTGCGCTCCCACGACGGCATGGCCAGGCCGTGGTAACCACGGTGGGCGCCCCAGGCGAGGAAGCCCTTCATCGCGAACTTGCCGGACTGGAACACGCCGATGCCGAGACCGAGGCCCGCGACTGCGCCGAGGTTCTCGTGCTTGTAGTCGACCGTCGCCTCGCCGCGGATCGTGGCGACGAGGTTCTTGGCCAGCTGCTTGGCCTGACGGACGGCGTGCTGGGCGTTCGGGACGCACATGCCGCCGACGCCACCACCGGTGAGGTCCGGGACGGCTGCGACGTCGCCGCAGGCCCAGGCGTCGGCGATGACGGTGCCCTCGTCGACGATGCGGAGGTCGGGCTGCACGGTGATGCGACCGCGGGGCTCGAGCGGGAAGTCGGTGCCCTTGACCATGGGGTTCGCCATCACGCCGGCGGTCCAGATGATCAGGTCGGACTCGATGACCTCGATCGACTCGTCCTTGGCCTTGAGCTGGCAGACACCGCCCACGGCCGAGGCCAGCTGGGTCTCGAGGTGCACCGTGGCACCGCGTTCGGCGAGGTTCTTGAGGACCCAGTGCGAGGTCTCGAGCGAGACCTCGGGCATGATGCGGCCCATCGCCTCGACCAGGTGGAAGTGCGTGTCCTCGAAGGCGATCTGCGGGTAGCTGCTGAGCAGGTCCGACACGAAGGAGCGGAGCTCGGCGAACACCTCGATGCCGGCGAAGCCACCGCCGACGACGACGACCGTGAGCAGACGCTGACGCTCGGGGCCGGCCGGCAGGTTCGCCGCCTTGGCGAAGTTGGTGAGGATCTTGTCGCGGATCGCGGCGGCCTCTTCGATGGTCTTCAGGCCGATGGCCTCGTCCGCGACACCCGGGATCGGGAACGTGCGGGACACGGCGCCGGCCGTCATGACGATCTGGTCGTAGGACTCTTCCCAGGGCTCGCCGAGCTCGGGGGTGATCGTCGCGGTCTTGTTCGCGTGGTCGACCGCGGTGACCTTCGCGGTGACGACGCGCGTGGACTTGAGGTGGCGGCGGTGCGACACCACGGCGTGACGCGGCTCGATGGAGCCGGCGGCGACCTCGGGCAGGAACGGCTGGTACGTCATGTACGGCAGCGGGTCCACCATGACGACGTCGGCTTCGCCCTTGCGAAGGTGCTTCTCGAGCTTCCAGGCGGTGTAGAAGCCGGCGTAACCGCCGCCGACGACGAGGATCTTGGGCACGGTTCGTGTTCTCCTTGGGGTGGGGTGAGCTGCTGGGAGGCTGGTCAGTTCTCGCCGCCACCCGCCCCGACTCCGGCGTCTGCATCCTCATCATATGCCCGGCACACACACCGGGAGGGCGACCAGTCCGCGCGCTCGAGCGCGAGGTCGCCGATGGGGTTGACGCCGGGGCCGGCGGCGAGGGCGTGACCGACGAGCGCGTGCAGGCACTTGACACGGGTGGGCATGCCGCCCGCGCTGATGCCCGCGATCTCCTCGACGTGCTCGATCGACTCGCGGTCGTCGAGGTACGCCTGGTGTGCGCGGCGGTACTGCTCAGCGGTGTCGGGGTCCTCGAGGAGCGCGGCCAGTTCGGGCATGACCTGGTTCGCCTCGAGGGTGCTCACCGCCGCGGTGGCGGCGGGGTGGCACAGGTAGTACAGCGTCGGGAACGGGGTGCCGTTGCCGAGACGCGGCTTCGTGGACACGACCGTCGGGTTGCCGCAGACGCAGCGCGCCGCGATGCCGATGACGTCACGAGCGGGACGTCCGAGCTGAGCGGACACCACCGCGACGTCGTGGGCGGTCGGCGGGTCGAACGGAGGGGTCGTCACGGGGACGTGAGCCTACCGGACTCCGCGCGCGGCCCCTACTTCGGTGACGAGTCGCTGTCGGTGCTGCCGGTGCGCTCGAGTTCGCTGCGGGTCTCGTCGGACAGACCGGCCTGCATGACGGAGGACAGCAGCGACTGCACCCAGTCCACCTTCGGGGTCTGCACGGTGGAGCTGACCGGGGTGCCGGATTCAGTGGTGGGCGGCGGCGTCGCCGTGGTGCCCTTCTCGGCACCCATCACCAGGTAGCTCTCCTCGCCCGGGTACACGTAGAGCAGACGGTCGCGAGCCTGCGCCTCGATGTACGCCGGGTCGTCCCAGCGGGCCAGGTCGTGCTTCTTCTGCGCCACGTCGGCCTTCTGCGCCGCCACCTGCCGCTGCATGCCGGCGATCTGCTCCTGCTGCTGCACGAGGGTCCGGAGCGACGGCGCCAGGACGACGACGAACAGCACGATGATCGCGAGCATCAGCAGGCTGAAGCCGGAGAAGTGCAGCGAGCGGTACCAGGGCTGCGCGGAGGCGGCTCCCTCGGGCATCGCCACGGGGACGCGGCGGACTCGGGGCTTCTGGCTGGGCACCCGTCGACGATAACGCGGTGCCGGCGGTGCGCCACTCCGGCACGCGCGTGTGCCGGACCCTCTCAGGGACGGCAGCCGGCCGGGAGGCGCGCCCCGGGCCTCCCGTCCGCTCGCCTCCCGTCGGCTCGCCTCCCCGGGCTCCCGCGCCGAGACACCGGCCGTGCCCCTGAGACGCCGCGGAGGCCGCGAGACGCCGCCGGGGTCCGCGGCGTCTCGGGCACGAGGCGGCGTCTCGGGCAGACGGAGGCGTCTCGGCCGGGAGGCGCGACCCGCCTCCCGGGATCGCATCGGCCCGACACGGCGGAACGCCGCCCTCCCGGCGGGAGGACGGCGTTCCGGAGGTGCTGGTTACAGCGAAGCCGAGCGCGGGAACGCCGAGCGGCCGGCGTAGACCGCGGCGTCGCCGAGCTCTTCCTCGATACGGAGGAGCTGGTTGTACTTCGCGACACGGTCCGAACGAGCCGGCGCACCGGTCTTGATCTGGCCGCCGTCGACCGCGACCGCGATGTCCGCGATGGTGGTGTCCTCGGTCTCACCGGAGCGGTGGGACAGGATCGCCGTCATGCCGTGGCGCTGCGCGAGCGAGACCGCGTCGAGGGTCTCGGTCAGCGTGCCGATCTGGTTCACCTTCACCAGGATCGAGTTGCCGGCCTTCTCGTCGATGCCACGCTGCAGGCGCTTCGGGTTCGTGACGTACAGGTCGTCGCCGACGATCTGCAGCTTCGAGCCGAGCTCGGCGGTCAGGTGGGTCCAGCCCTCCCAGTCGTCCTC
This sequence comes from Curtobacterium sp. MCBD17_030, assembly GCF_003224255.1. Lineage (NCBI taxonomy): Bacteria > Bacillati > Actinomycetota > Actinomycetes > Micrococcales > Microbacteriaceae > Curtobacterium > Curtobacterium sp. MCBD17_030. The sequence goes on from NZ_QKLI01000005.1 coordinate 180,270, forward strand.
GGCCAGCGGGTCCTCGATCGTGGCGAGCGGGTAGTCGCGCGTCAGGTCGACGAAGTACTGCGTGAACTCCTGGCTCGAGAGCTGCTTGCCCTCGAACGTGTACTTGCCGTCGTGGAAGAACTCGGTGCTGGCGACGTCGAGGCCCAGCGCGATGTCCTTGCCCGGGGTGAAGCCGGCCTTCTCGATCGCGGCGAGCAGGAAGTCGAGCGCCGCGCGGTTCGAGGCGAGCTCCGGGGCGAAGCCGCCCTCGTCACCGAGGCCGGTCGCCAGGCCCTGCTTCTTCAGCTCACCCTTGAGGGCGTGGTAGGTCTCGACACCCCAGCGGAGCGCTTCCGAGAAGGACTCGGCGCCGTAGGGCACCAGGAAGAACTCCTGGATGTCGACGTTGGTGTCCGCGTGGGCACCGCCGTTGACGACGTTCATGAGCGGGACCGGCAGCGTGTGCGCGTTCGGGCCACCGAGGTAGCGGAACAGCGGCAGGTCGACCGAGTCGGCCGCGGCACGGGCGACGGCGAGCGAGGCGCCGAGGATCGCGTTCGCGCCGAGGCGGGACTTGTTCTCGGTGCCGTCGAGCTCGATGAGCGCGGCGTCGACGAGTCGCTGGTCGGTGGCGTCGAAGCCCTCGAGCGCCGGGCCGATCTCGTCGAGCACGGCTTCGACGGCCTTGAGGACGCCCTTGCCGCCGTAGCGCGAGTCGTCGCCGTCACGCAGTTCGTACGCTTCGAAGGCGCCGGTGGAGGCACCGGAGGGGACGAGCGCGCGCGAGACGACGCCGTCATCCAGGAGGACCTCGACCTCGACCGTCGGGTTGCCTCGGGAATCGAGGACTTCGCGTGCGCCTACGGCATCGATCACTGCCACTTGGTACTCCCTGTCGTTGGGTTGTTGTGGTTCACGGTCGATCCTAGCGACGCCGGTCTCGGACGACGGCGGCCTGTGGATGACCGGTGGGCGTCGATCAGGCGAGCGGCCGGAACGTGACGCCGTCGAGCGTCGTCGTGTCGGCGTCCACCGTGGCGAACGACCCGAAGCCCTGCTCCACCAGGCCGGCGAGCAGGTTCTTCATTTTCTTCGTGCGCTTCTCGAGACGCACCCGGTGGTGCGACCCGAGGGCCTCGGTCTTGAGGGCGGCGAGGCGCACCGGGTCGACGTCCTTGTCGTACACGAGCACGACGGCGTCGTCCGCGTCGGCGTCCGGCAGCGTGACCAGGTCGACGAGCCGTTCGAACCCGAGCGAGAACCCGACCGCTGGCACGTCCTGGCCCAGGAAGCGACCGATCATGCCGTCGTAGCGCCCGCCGCCGCCCAGGCTGTAACCGAAGTCCGGGTGCGCGACCTCGAAGATCGTGCCCGTGTAGTAGCCCATGCCGCGCACGAGCGTCGGGTCGAAGCGCAGGTCCACGCCCGGGAGGGCTGCCCGCAGACGCTCGAGGTCGGCGAACGCGTCGGCGTCCAGCCACGCGGCGCCGCGGACGCTGTCCCAGTCGGCGGACTCGAGCGCGCGGATGGTGTCCGCGAGTCCGGCGCCGTCGAGGTCCAGCGACTCGCCCAGCTCCTTCGCGACGCCGTCCGGCCCGATCTTGTCGAGCTTGTCGACGGTGATGAGGGCCCGGTCGGCCGCGGCCTGCTCCGTGATCCCCCACGAGGCGAGGAGCGCGAGCAGGATGCGGCGGTCGTTGATGCGGATCGAGGTCCCGGCGATGCCCAGGGCGTCGAGTGCCGCCGTGGTCGCGGTGATCAGTTCGATCTCGGCCAGCTGCCCCGGCTCTCCGAGGATGTCGATGTCGCACTGCACGAACTGGCGGTACCGGCCCTTCTGCGGCCGTTCAGCCCGCCAGACCGGCGCGATCTGCACGGCGCGGAAGACGGTGGGCAGCTCGGCGCGGTGCGACGCGTAGAAGCGGGCGAGCGGGACGGTCAGGTCGAACCGGAGGCCGAGGTCGGCGAGGTCCAGGGGTGCTCCGGCCCGCTGGAGGTCGTCGGTGGCCAGGCCGCGCTTCATCACCGCGAACGCGAGCTTCTCGTTGTCGCCACCCAGTCCCGAGTGCAGCCGGGCGGCGTCCTCGAGCACGGGCGTCTCGATCTCGTCGAACCCGTGGCGTGCGTACACACCCCGGATGACCCCGAGCACGTGCTCGCGCCGGGACTTGTCCGCGGGGAGGTGGTCTCGCATGCCCCGGGGGGCCGTCACGGTCGTCGCCATGCCGTCGATTGTCGCAGAGCACGGTGCCCGGTTGCAGCCGAGTGGTGTCCGCTGATATGCTTCATCCAGAACCTCGGCCGATGGGTGCCTGATCCACTCGTCGGTCGTCAGCGGGGGCAAGTGCTGCAATCGCCCACGCGGTTCGAGCGGGATCCCCTGACGACGTTGCTCCCTGGCGACGTCTTCTCCCGCTCGCGGGCGTCCTCCTTTTTCGGGTTAGGAGGACGCCCGCTCCTCGTCACCCTGCTGTGTCTGCGCCTGCGGCTCCTGCCCGGCTGGCACCTCCGGCTCCTGCCCGGACGGTGCCTGCACCTCCGGCTCCTGCCCGGCCAGCGCCTGCTCCGCCTGGCGAGCCGCCGTCTCCAGCAGCGTCACCGCCGCCCGCAGGCTCGCGACCGGATCGACGCCCTGCTCGTGCACCACCGCCACCTCGGCGAGCATGCCCGCTCCCCAGGCCGCGTCGACGCGACTCCCGAACGGCTGCTGCGCGGTCGCACCGGCACCGCCCGTGTCCGACCCACCGACCTGCTCGACGACACTGCCGTCCGTCACGGAGGCCACCGCCGCGTGCAACTCGCCGCGCTCCTCCAGCCGTTCGAACAGCTTCACGGCACGCTCGAGTGGCGGCATCGCCCGCGGCACCCCCGCGTACACGCTGCTGCGTCCGGCCTTCTCCGCGGCCTTCGCGGCGCGCCAGACGCGGACGACGTCCTCGACCGTGTGCGCCTCCTCGTCGCCGAACACGTGCGGGTGGCGGCGCTGCATCTTCTCGCGGACACCGTCGGCGACGTCGTCGAGGTCGAACCGTCCCTCGTGCGCGGCGATCCCGGCGTGCAACACCACCTGGTACAGCACGTCGCCGAGCTCTTCACGCAGTTCGTCGGTGTCGTCGCCGTCGATGGCGTCGACCAGTTCGTAGGTCTCCTCCACGGCGTACCGGGCGAGGCTCGCGTGGGTCTGCTCGCGGTTCCAGACGCATCCGTGCTCCGGGTCGAGCAGGCGGTCCACGACGGCGACGAGTTCGTCAACGGATGTCATGACGCCATGCTGCCACCGTCCGCTCTGCACGGATCGAACACCAGGGTCCGTCCGGTACGGTGGTCGAGGCGTGTCGGGAAGTCTGGTCGACGATCCGTTCCCCGTACCCGATCGCCTCCGGAGACGCATGCCCTCCTTCGTCCGTTCCCCTCGTTTCAGCGCCATCGCGCTGCTGTCCGCCGCCGTCCTCGGCCTGGTCGTCGCGAACACCGCCCTCGGCCCCGGGCTCGAGCGAGGCCTCGACTGGCACACGCCGTGGGGAGCGATCGGCCTGGACCTGTCGATCGCGCACTGGGTCAGCGACGGTCTGCTCGCGGTCTTCTTCCTGCTCGTGGCCGTCGAGCTCAAGCACGAGCTGGTGGTGGGGGAGCTCGCGAACCCGAAGACCGCCGTGGTCCCCGCGATCGCGGCCGTCGGCGGCGTGCTCGTCCCCGCGCTGGTCTACCTGCTCGTCACGTCCGGCACGCAGTACACGCACGGCTGGCCGATCCCGACCGCGACGGACATCGCGTTCGCGCTCGGGGTCCTGGCGATGTTCGGCCGCGGACTGCCCTCGACGATCCGGGTGTTCCTCCTCGCCCTCGCCGTCCTCGACGACCTCATCGCGATCGTCATCATCGCCGTCGTCTTCGCGCACGGCACCGACTTCCTGGCACTCGGCGGTGCCGCGGTCCTGCTCGTGCTGTTCGCGGTGCTCGGCCGTTGTCTGCGCCCCGGTGGCCGTGCGCAGCCGTTCCTCATCGTCGCGATGGTCCTGATCGGCCTGGTCACCTGGTGGCTCGTGTACCACTCCGGCGTGCACGCCACGATCGCCGGAGTGGCGCTGGGGCTCGTCCTGCCCCGACGTCCGGGTGGCACCCTGCACGAGCACGTCGAGCCGTGGTCGAACGCGATCGTCCTGCCCGTGTTCGCGTTCGTCTCCGCCGCGGTGGTCATCCCCGCCGTCGGGATCGCCGAGCTCTCGCCGACCTTCTGGGGTGTCGTCCTCGCGCTGCCGGTCGGCAAGGTCATCGGCATCACGCTCTTCGGCACGATCGCCGGTCGGGTCTTCCGCGGCCCCGGCCGGTCGGCGCTGTCGTTCGGCTCGGTGATGACCGTCGGGGTGCTCGGCGGCATCGGGTTCACCGTGTCGCTGCTCATGAACGAGCTGGCGTTCGCCGCGAACCAGGAGATCGTCGACGAGGGCGTCCTCGCCGTGCTCGTCGGGTCCGGGATCGCGATGGTCGCCTCCGCGATCGTCGTCTCGGTCCGCGCCCGCCGCTACCGCCAGCGTCGCGAGCTCTCCGAAGCCGAAGCCACCGAGTAGCAGGACCGCTGTCGGACGGGAGGCCCGTGGCGGATCCACCACGGGCCTCCCGTCCGACAGGGGGACCGACGGCCGAACGATCAGACGAGTCAGACGGTCGACGCCTCTTCGCGCGCCGGCGCCCCGTAGACGGCGGTGAGGATGCTCTCCACCCAGCCGATGAGGGCGTCGTCCGGCAGGGTCTCGCCGTGCGGCTTCGGCACCGGGATGCTCGCGGCGTCCTGCTGCGGGAACCAGCGCGCTCCCGGGAACATCCGCTTCAGGCGCACCTGCGCGGAGTCCGCCAGTTCCTTGCCGGCGACCCGCAGGTTGGAGCCCATCACGACGACGTCGGACAGGCCGACCTGCTGCGCCATCCGGCGGAGACGGGAGACCTCGATGAGGGTGAGGACGGCCTGCGGCGGTGTGCCGTAGCGGTCGGTGAGCTCGTCGAGGACCATGTCGATCGCCTCGGCCTGGGCGGCCGGAGCCGACGCAGCCGAGAGCTTCTGGTACGCCTCGAGGCGCAGGCGCTCGGACTCGACGTAGTCGTCCGGGATGTGTGCGTCGACCGGGATCTCGAGCCGGAGCTCGGTCTGCCCCTCGGCGACGTCACCGCGGAACTGCGACACCGCCTCGCCGATCATCCGCAGGTACAGGTCGAAGCCGACACCCGCGATGTGCCCGGACTGTTCGCCGCCGAGCAGGTTGCCGGCACCGCGGATCTCGAGGTCCTTCATCGCGACCTGCATGCCCGCGCCGAGCTCGTTGTTCGCCGCGATGGTCTCGAGCCGGTCCTGGGCGGTGTCGGACAGCGGCTTGTCGGCGTCGTAGAGGAAGTACGCGTACCCGCGCTCGCGCCCACGACCGACACGGCCGCGGAGCTGGTGCAACTGCGACAAGCCGTACTTGTCGGCCTTGTCGATGATGAGCGTGTTCGCGTTCGCGATGTCCAGGCCGGTCTCGATGATCGTCGTCGACACCAGGACGTCGAAGCGGCGCTCCCAGAAGTCGACCATGACCTGCTCGAGGGCCTGCTCGCCCATCTGCCCGTGCGCGACGGCGATGCGGGCATCCGGCAGGATCTCGGCGAGGTGCGACGCGACCGACTGGATGTCCTTCACGCGGTTGTGCACGTAGAACACCTGCCCCTCCCGGAGCATCTCGCGCTTGATCGCCGCAGCGATCTGCAGGTCCGACTGCGGACCGACGAACGTCAGGATCGGGTGGCGGTCCTCCGGCGGCGTCGCGAGCGTCGACATCTCGCGGATGCCGGTCACGGCCATCTCGAGCGAGCGCGGGATCGGCGTGGCGGACATCGCCAGCACGTCCACGTTCGTCTTGAGCTTCTTGAGCTGGTCCTTGTGCTCGACGCCGAACCGTTGCTCCTCGTCGATGATGACGAGGCCGACGTCCTTGAACTGCACGTTCTGCGACAGGATCCGGTGGGTCCCGATCACGATGTCCACCGTGCCGTCGGCCAGACCCGCGAGCGTCTCCTTGGACTCCTTCTCGGTCTGGAACCGGCTGAGCGCGCGGAGGTTGACCGGGAACCCGGCGAAGCGCTCCTGGAACGTCTCCATGTGCTGGCGGACGAGCAGCGTCGTGGGCACGAGGACGGCGACCTGCTTGCCGTCCTGCACGGCCTTGAACGCGGCCCGGATCGCGACCTCGGTCTTGCCGTAGCCGACGTCACCGGAGAGCAGCCGGTCCATCGGGATCGGGCTCTCCATGTCGCGCTTGATCTCGTCGATGGTCGTCAGCTGGTCGGCGGTCTCCGCGAACGGGAACGCCTCTTCCAGCTCGCGCTGCCAAGGGGTGTCCGGGCCGAACGCGTGCCCCTTCGACGCCATGCGCGCCGAGTACAGCTTCACGAGGTCGACCGCGATGTCCCGGACGGCCTTGCGTGCCTTCGACTTCGCCGCGGACCAGTCCGAACCGCCCATCTTGGACAGGGTCGGGTTCTCGCCGCCGACGTACCGGGAGAGCTGGTCGAGCTGGTCCGTCGGCACGAAGAGCTTGTCACCGGGGTAGTTGCGCTTCGACGGTGCGTACTCGAGCACCAGGTACTCGCGCTGCTGCTTCACGGCGTTGCGGCCGCCGGAGCTGATCTCTCGGCTGACGAGCTCGACGAACTTGCCGATGCCGTGCGTCGCGTGCACGACGACGTCGCCCGGCTTGAGCTGCAGCGGGTCGACGACGTTCTTGCGGCGGCTCGCGAGCTTCTTCACGGTTCGGGCGCCCTGCTGGACGCTGCGGCCGTAGAACTCGGCCTCGCTGAACAGCGCGATCCGCGGGTCGGCGACGGAGAACCCGTGCTCGACGCTGGCGGTCGTCACGATCGCGACACCCGGCTGCGGCGGCCCGACCAGCGCTTCGGCCCGTGCCGCGACACCGGCCTCCGCCAGGACCTGGACCGCCCGCTCGACGAGCCCCTGGCCCTGCGCGGTCACCACGACGGCCCACTGGTCGTCGGTGAGCGCCTTGACGTGCGCGACGGCACCGTCTGCGCTGCCCGCGAAGCTCGGGACCGAGTCGCCTGGGACGCGGATGTACTCCCCCGCCTCGGCGACGGCGTCGGAGTCGGTGATCGGTTCGTCGGCACCGGAGTCGAACGGCGACACCGTCCACCAGGTCCGCTGGCCTCGGGTGTTCTTGAGCTGCTGGACCGTCATGAAGTTGCCGGAGTCGAGGTCGATCGGCGCCTGGGCACCCGCGACCGCGGCGCTCCAGGCTGCCTGCAGGAACTCCTGGTTGGTCTCGGCCAGGCTGTGCGCACGCCCGCTGACCCGCTCGGGCGAGAACACCGCGATCGTCGCCGCGTCGGGCAGGTAGTGCGTGACCGGCACGAGCTTCCGGACGAGTGCGGGTGCGAGGGACTCCATGCCCTCCACCGGGATCCCCTCGGACACCTTCGCGAGCATCTGGGACAGGTTGGGGAACTCGTGCAGCATCTCGCGTGCCCGCTGCCGGACGTCCTCGCTCAGCAGCAGTTCGCGGGAGGCGGTGAGCTCGACCGAGCCGAGGTCGTCCTCCGTCGAACGCTGGTCGGCCACCGAGAAGGCCTTGACACCGTCGATCTCGTCGCCGAAGAAGTCGACGCGCACCGGGTGGTCGGCGGTCGGCGGGAAGACGTCGAGGATGCCACCGCGGACGGCGAACTCGCCACGGCGGGTGACGAGGTCGACGCGGGCGTACGCCAGGTCGACGAGCTGCGACGCGAGTCGGCTGAGGTCGTTGCCCCGCGACCCGGTGTGCAGGACGACCGGGGCGAGTTCGGTGAGGTTGTCGGCGATCGGCTGCAGCGCGGCCCGGACGCTGGCGACGACGACGGTCGTGCGACGCTCGTCGGTGGGTGTGTCCTGCCAGCGCTGCAGTGCGCGGAGCGTGGCGATGCGGGTGCCGACGGTCTGCGGGCTGGGGCTGAGACGCTCGTGCGGCAGGGTCTCCCACGCCGGGAACTCGAGCACGTCGGCATCCGGGATCGTGCAGCTCAGGGCGTCACGGACCGCTTCGGCTTCACGGCCGGTGGCGGTGATGACGAAGGCGCACTGCGGACCGGTCCGGGCGGCCAGGAGCGCGGCGAACAGCGGCACGCGGAGCCCGTCGACGACCGAGAAGTCGGCGTCGCGAGGAGCGGCACGGAGCGCACGATCGAAGGAGGAGGCGCGCGAGAGCGCAGGGATGAGGCCCGAGATCGTCACTCACACGATGGTACCGGCGGCCCCCGACAGCGGTGGCCCCGTGCGCGACGGGCGAACAGGAGGCGCCTGGCGGAGTCTGGACGGGCCTCCCGGCCGGTCCGGGGTCAGGAGCTGCCGGGCTCCAGGTCGTCCGGCGGGGGCGTCGGCTCGCTCGCGCGAGCCTGCTCGGCCGCACGTCGGCCGAGCAGGCGCGCCGTCCAGGCGAGCGTGAGGCCCACGACCGCGACGACGATGACCGCGCCCATCGCGAGCGGGTTCGACGCGAGCACGACCGCGGTCGTCATGCCGGGGCGTGGAAGCGCTGCTGGGCCGCCAGCAGCCCGTCGGTCACGATCGCCTCGACCGCGTCGGCGGCGTCGGCCAACAGGTTCGGCAGCAGTTTCTTCTCGGCCGCGGAGAAGTCACGCAGCACGTAGTCGGCCGGGTCCTGGCGTCCGGGCGGACGGCCGATGCCGACCCGCACCCGGGCGAACTCGTTGGTGTTCGTCGCCTTGATGACGTCACGGATGCCGTTGTGCCCGCCGTGTCCGCCGTTGCCCTTGAGCCGCACGGTGTCGAACGGCAGGTCGAGCTCGTCGTGGACCAGGATCAGGTCCGTCGGCGGCACACTGTAGAACCCGAGGACGGCCGAGACCGGTCCCCCGGAGGTGTTCATGAACGACCCGGGTTTCGCGAGGACGAGCTTCGGGCCTCCCGGCACCAGGCGCCCCTCGGCGACCTGGTTCGGGGTCTTGTGCTTCTTGAACGTGGCGCCCATCCGGGCGGCCAGTTCGTCGAGGACCATCTGGCCGACGTTGTGGCGGTTGCCCGAGTAGTCGGGCCCGGGGTTCCCGAGCCCGACCACCACGAACGTGGTGCCCGTCATGAGCACGTCGCCATCAGCGTCGACCAGATGCCTGCGAAGGGGTGTTACTCGGAGACCGGCTCGGAGCCGCCCTCGGCACCGGCTTCGGCGCCGGCCTCGGCCGAGGCCTCGTCTGCGGCGTCGTCGTCTGCGGTGCCACGCGGGGTGACGATCGCGACGACCAGCGCCTCGGCGTCGGTCTCGAGCTCGGCACCCTCGGGGAGTTCGAGCTGGGCGGCGTGGATCTGCACGCCGTCCTCGAGGCCCTCGACGTTGACGGTGACGTGCTCGGGGATGTCCGTCGCGAGGACGAGCAGCGAGACGGTGTTGAGGTCCTGCACGTGGATGGTGCCCGAGAAGGACTCGCCCTCGATGACCACGGGGACGTCGACGGTGACCTTCTCGCCACGGCGCAGGACGACGAGGTCGATGTGCTCGATGATCTGGCGCACCGGGTCACGCTGGACGTCCTTGACGAGGGCGAGCTGGGCCGCACCCTCGATGTCGAGGTCGACGACCGCGTTGGCGGTACGGACGAGCAGCATCGTCTCGTGGCCCGGCAGGCTGATGTGCTGCGGCTCGGTACCGTGGCCGTAGACGACGGCGGGGATCTTGTCGGCAGCGCGGAGCTTGCGGGCCGCACCCTTGCCGAACTTGGTGCGGACTTCCGCCGCGAGCTTGGTGTAGTCAGCCATGATGCCTCCTGGTGTCGGGGACGACGCCGGAGTGCCGGCATCGGGGGGTCTGTGGTGTTGCAACTCGAACGCGTGCACGCGTGAGGAACGGTCCCAGAGTCTGGCCGGGTCTCCCACTGCGTCGATCACGGCCGCGCGTACGCGGCCCTCGCCGAAGTCCTGCGCAAGCCTACCAGTACCAGCCCGGGCGTGTCGCACCGTCCGAGCGCCCGGGCCGGCGGCAGCTCCCCCCACGTGCAGCTGCCGACGGCCCGACGCGTCCCGCGGCGAGCAGCGGAGGTCAGCGGACGCCCGCCGGCGCCTTCGGAGCGAGCCGGCGGATCGTCTCCTCCACCCGCCTGTCCACGGTCGCCTGGTCCCGGGAACCCTCCGCGAGCACCGCTGCGTCGGACGCCGTCACCCGGAGCAGCCGCCGCCACTCCGCGTCGTACAGGGCTTGCCGGTAGCCGGTGGACTCCTGGCAGGCCACGTCCTGCTCCGCGAGCCGGACTTCGGCGCGTGGAACGTCCTCGTCGTCCAGGTCCGTCACCCGGTCGACGGCGGGCATCGACGCGGTCGGCAACCCCGACGGGTCGGCCGGCAGACCCCCGGCCACCGGACCGACGGCGGCGTCCGCGAGGCAGGACCGCCAATCGGCAGCCGCGGCGACGACGGACGGGTCCGACCGCGCCGCCACTGCTGCCAGGTAGGTGAGCCGCTTCGCGACCTGCGCGGCCGCGTCCTTCGACCCGTCGTCCCCTGTGCCGAGCGTCGACCGCGCCTCCCGGATGCACCGTTCGGAGGTCCCCGGAGGGAGGGCGTCGAACACCGCGTTGCGCTCCGTGGAGGAGCCCCACCGCCGGAAGCCCTCGTTGTTCGCGCCGGCGAGGGACGGACCGCGGTACCCCCGCGCGGAGGCCTCGTCGGCGGTCAGCGGTCGGGTCTCGGCGAGGGACGGCGACGTGTTGCCCCTGGCGGCGGTCTCCTGCGCGGCGTCCTCGGCGCGGAGGCCCGTGATCGTCGCCCACGGGGGCGGATCGTCGATCCCGGCAGCTCGGAGGCACGGCTGTTCGACGAGGTTCTCGGCGTACGAGGCTGGTCCCCACGCGAGCACGTACCCGTCGAGGGGCATCGTCCACGCGGCGACGTCCTTCGTGGTCGTCGGTCGAACAGCATGGTCGACGGGCTCCGGCAGGCCGTGCAGGACGGCTCCGCCGAGACCGGCCACGACGAGGACGAGGGTCCCGGTCTTCGCGGCCCGTTCGGTGATGCGCATGGTTCCCCCTAGGCGCGGACGAGGCCGCGTTCGTGTGCGGTGATGACGACCTGGATCCGGTTCCGCAGCCCGAGCTTGGTGAGCACCGACCGGACGTGGGTCTTGACCGTGGCCTCGCTGAGGAACACGGACGCGGCGATCTCCTGGTTGCTGAGCCCCTTGGCCACGAGCAGGAACACCTCGCGCTCACGAGCCGTGAGCGCGTCGAGGACCTCGTCCCGCCGCTCGGACTCGACGAGGGTGCCCTGGGCGCGGAGGAGGTCGAGCGCCTCGGTCTCCGTGGGTGCCGGTCGTCCCTCGTGCACGTCACGGATCGTGGCCGTGACGACCTCGGGTAACGCGTCCTTCGTCAGGAACGCCGCCGCTCCGGCACGCAGCGCGGCGAGGACCGCGTCGTCGCGCCGGATCGTCGTGAGGGCGACGACCCGCGGCCGGTCGTCACCCTGCTCGGCGAGGCGCACCATCGTCTCGATGCCGTTGAGGACCGGCATCCGGAGGTCGAGGAGCAGCACGTCCGGCCGCTCTGTCGCGCAGAGCGCGAGCGCCTCGGCGCCGTCGGCTGCCGTCCCGACGCACGTCATGTCGTCCTGGGCATCGACGAGCATCCGCATGCCCGAGGCGAACAGCCGCTGGTCGTCGACGACGGCGACGCGGATCGCCGTCACCGGGACGCTCCCGTGGCGCTCGTCCCGCCGGGTCCGGTCGCGTCGACCGCTCCGGCTCCGACGACCACCGGGAGGCCCGTGCTCGCGTCCGTCCCGAACGGTACCGTCGATCCGCCGACCGTCGGCAACCACGCGGTCACGACGTACTCGTGTTCCTCGTCCCCGACCCCGGCGCGCAGCCAACCGTCGACCAGCCGTGCGCGCTCCCGCATCCCCGACACCCCGGACCCCGGGCCGTCGAGCGCGACGAGCGGACTGCTGCCGGTGGAGGTCACGACGACCCCGAGCCCCGGCCCGCGCCAGTCCAGCACCACCCGCACGGCCGCCGTCCGGCCCTGGTGCTTCAGCACGTTCGTCAGGCTCTCCTGCACGATCCGGTGCACCGCTCCCCCGGCTTCGGCCCCGATCGGCCGTGGGTCCCCGTACTGCTCGAACACGGCCTGCATGCCGAGCTCCCGCATGTCCTCGACCAGGTGCGGGACGTCTGCCAGGCCGTGTCGGGCCTCCTGGCCCGTGCCCTGGATCCGCTCGACGAGGGCGCGGACGTCCCCGAGGGCGGTGCGGCTCACCTCGGCGATGTCCTGCAGCGCCGTGGCGGCTGGTCCGTCCCGGAGCGTGAGCGCCGCGGCACCCTGCGCCTGCGAGACGACCACGGCGAGGGAGTGCGCCAAGGAGTCGTGCACGTCCCGCGCGATGCGGGCACGCTCCTGCTCGGCGCGGAGCTCGGCGCTGGCGACCTCGGTCTCCTGCTCGGCCTCGACGACGCGGACCCGGGCGAGCCCGACGCGCCAGGTCGCACCGACCGCCACGCCGATGGCCCACGCGATGCCGCTCGCACCGGCGATCGCGAGGGCGAGGAACGCCAGGTCGGACCGTGTCCCGGAGAGCGAACCGGTCCACGCGCCCCAGACGTCCTGGTTGGCGACGGTGGGGACGACCATCGCCCAGGCCGCTGCGGAACTCGCGAGGCCGAGCGCCGGGATCGCGAGCCAGCGGAGCAGTCCGGACCGACCGGCACCGATGATGCCGACGACGATCGCGATGGCGAGGTACTCGGGCCAGGTCGTGCTCGTCGGACGGTCGAGCAGCCGGAGCGCCTGCAGGACGGGGACGACGACGACCAAGCCGAGGCTCGTCGACGGCATCCAACTCGCGAGGCCGATGGTGACCGCGAAGGCCGACACCACGAGGACGTGCCCGATCAGGTCCGCGCGACCGGCCTCGGCGACGATCCACAGTGCGAGGTACACCGCACCGGCCACCGGCGCCACGAGGTGCCGGGCCCACCGGCGGAGGAAGAGGAGCATGGCGCCGAGCGTAGGGCGGGGGTCACGGCCGGAGCGAGCGGAGACAGCCGCTTTCATCCGAGTGGATGAGTGGACCGGTCAGGAGCCCGCGCGGCGGTGCCGACGGGCGGCGACGAGGGCCTCCCGGGCGCGGTCGCTCGCGGCCTCGGCGTCGTCGCGCTCCTGGCCGAGCCGGTCGGCCTCTGCGTCGAGGTCGGCTCGCTCCTGGTCGAGGGCACTGAGCTGCCGCTCGAGGTCGCGCCGACGGCGGTCGAGGTCGGTGCGGCGGTCCTCGACGTCCTCGAGGGCGGACTCCGCCTGGTCGAGGGCGGCATCGGCGTCGCGGGAGGCACGCCGTGCTGCCGCCTCGGCCTGGCGCGCAGCGCGGCGGTCGGCTGCGGGGTCGCGCTGGTCCTCGTCGGCGGCCGGGCTCTTCCGGGCGTCCGGGGCGTCCGGCTCCTCGGAGGTGTCCGGTTCGCCAGGGGCGTCCGTCTCGTCGGGCTTCTCCGCTTCGCCAGGGGTCTGCGGTTCGTCGGCGGTCTGCGGTTCGTCAGGGGTCGCCGGGACGTCCTCTGCGGGACCGGACTCGCGGGACCGGCGTGCACCGCGCCTCCCGGCCGTGATCGGGATCGGTGGGGCATCACTGCCGGACCAGGCGTCGGGGACGGCGTCCGGGACGGCGAGCGCATCCGTCAGGTCGACGTCCTCGAAGCCGACGCTCTCGAGGGGCCGGAGGAGGAGTCCCGACCGGATGGCCGCGCCGGCGTGCGGGTCGGCCATGCCCGCCTCGATGGTCGCCCGGACCTGGTCGAGCACCGCGGGCGTCGCCGGGTGACCGGCCGCCGCCGCGCGGTCGGCTCCGGTGTCGGCGAGCGCCGCCACGACCTCGGACCGCTGCTTCCGAAGCGTCGCGATCTGCTGCGGATCGGCGGAGGCCTGGGCCTGTCGGAGGGCAGGGCCGAGGTCGACGGCGTCGTCGAGCGCGTTCTCGGAGGCGAGCAGGTCGACGATCCACGCGGCCGGTGTGGGCTTCCTGAGCTTCCCGATCGCGGCCGCGAGCTCCCGGTCGTCCGTGCGGACAGCTCGTTGGCGGGTCGTCCGGTCGGCCACGAAGTCACCCGGGGCGGTGCGCAGCAACTCGCGGGCGATGTCGGCGAGCGCTGCGGAGTCCACGCCACCACTCTGCCCGTCGCCCACGGTGGGACGCCCGGGAACGGCTCACCAGTCGTGGACGGTGCCGTCGGCCAGTCGGTTGAAGGGCAGGTAGGCCTGCTCGTACGGGTACTTCCCGGCCTCGTCGACGTCGAGCGAGACGCCGATGCCGGGCTCGTCACCCGGGTGCAGGAACCCGTCCGTGAAGGTGAACGTCTGTCGGAACACCCGGTTCGTGCGGTCCCCGTGCTGCATGTACTCCTGGATGCCGAAGTTGTGGATCGCGAGCCCGAGGTGCATCTGGGCGGCCATGCCCACCGGGGAGATGTCGGTCGGCCCGTGGAACCCGGACTTCACCTGGTACATCGCGGCGTAGTCCATCGTCTTCCGCAGCGGCGTGATGCCGCCCATGTGCGTCACGGCACCGCGGACGTAGTCGATGAGCTGGTCGCGGATGAGGTCCTTGAAGTCCCAGACGGTGTTGAAGACCTCGCCGATCGCGAGCGGCGTCGTGGTGTGCTGCCGGACGAGCCGCAGCGCCTCCTGGTTCTCGGCGGGTGTGCAGTCCTCGAGCCAGAACAGGTCGTACGGCTCGAGGGACTTCCCGAGCTTCGCTGCCTGGATCGGGGTCATCCGGTGGTGCCCGTCGTGCAGGAGCGGCAGTTCCGGGCCGAACTCGTTGCGGACGGCCTCGAACACGGTCGGCAGGTGCCGGAGGTAGGCGCGGGTGTCCCAGTCCTCCATCGCCGGGAACGAGCCGCGCTGTGCCGGCTCGAAGTCGTAGCGGACGCCGGTGTTGCCCTCGGTCGTCCGGTTCGAGGCGATGCCGTAGATCGACTCCAACCCGGGCACGCCGGTCTGGACGCGGATCGACCGGTAGCCCTCGGCCTGGTGCTCGCGGATCGAGTCGAACAGCTCCGGGAGCTCCTTGCCGGAGGCGTGCCCGTACGCCATCAGCCCCGTGCGGGACGCCCCGCCGAGCAGCTGGTAGAGCGGCATTCCGGCGACCTTGGCCTTGATGTCCCAGAGCGCCATGTCGACGGCGGCGATCGCGGCCATCGTCACCGGGCCGCGGCGCCAGTACGACGAGCGGTAGAGGAACTGCCAGGCGTCCTCGATGCGGCTGGCGTCTCGGCCGATCAGCAGCGGCACGACGTGCTCGGACAGGTACGCGGCGACGGCGAGTTCGCGGCCGTTCAGGGTGGCGTCGCCGAGGCCGATGACGCCGTCGGCGGTGGTGAGCTTGAGGGTGACGAAGTTGCGGTCCGGGCTGGTGACGATGACCTCGGCGCGGTCGAGCAGCTGGCCGCGGTCCGTGCTCGCCCAGGTGTCCGGCCTGGAGGCTGGGCCTCCGCCGTCAGGTCGGGCATCGGTCGCACCGGGGGTCGGGTTCGCGGGATCGGTCACGGCGTTGTTCCTCCTCGAGGTGGGCGCGGCGGCCCTCCGCGGCGGTGCGGGTGCGTCCGACGTCCACGTGTCGAGCCTGGCACCGGCGGCGGCCGCCTGTCCACGGTCGGCGACCCGGCTCAGGCGTGACGGACGGCGGGTGTCAGGTGTCTGATGATGCTCGGACGTCGTCGAGCAGTGGTATCGATCCGGTGTTCCTGGTCATCCCGTCCACCCGGGGGTGACGAGGCCGGTCTCGTAGGCGAAGACCACGAGTTGGGCGCGGTCGCGAGCGCCGAGCTTGATCATCGCGCGGGAGACGTGGGTCTTCGTCGTGGCCGGGCTGACGAAGAGGCGCTCGGCGATCTCGGCGTTCGTGAGTCCGCTCGCGACCAGGCGCATGACCTGGCGTTCGCGGTCGGTCAGGGCGTCGAGCTCGGGAGCGAGCGCCACCGGCTTCGCGTGCGCTGCGTACGCCTCGACCAGGGAACGGGTGGGTCCGGGCGACAGCAACGACTCCCCCGCGACCACGGTGCGGATCGCCCGGAGGAGTTCGGCGGGCTCGGTGTCCTTGACGAGGAACCCGGCAGCACCACCGCGGATCGCCTCGAACACGGTGTCGTCCTCCTCGAAGGTCGTGAGGACCACCACGTGCACCGCGGCGAGCGCCGGGTCCGCGGAGATCCGCCGCGTCGCCGTGAGGCCGTCGGTCCCCGGCATGCGGATGTCCATGAGCACGACGTCGGGCAGCTCCCTCGCGGCGACCGTGACGGCACCGTCACCGTCCGACGCTTCACCGACGACCTGCATCCCGGGCTCGGCGGAGACGAGTGCGCGGAGCCCGGCCCGGATGAGGCTCTGGTCGTCCACCAACACCACCCGGATCGGGTCGGGCGTGGTGGTGGTCGAGGGCGTGGTCATCCGTCGCTCTCCTTCTGCACGGTCACGGTGCGTGCGGGTTCGCCGATGGGCAGGCGCGCGCGGACCGACCAACCGTCGTCACGTGTCGGTCCGACGGCGAGGGTGCCGCCGACGGCCGCAGCCCGCTCGTGCATCCCGACGAGGCCGTTGCCCTGACGGCTGCCGCTGCTGCGGTCCACCCGCTCGGCGTCGCTGTCCGGGCCCGCCGCACGAGCGAGGGCAGACGACGGGCGGTGCCCACGGTGCGCCTCCTCGGTCCGCGGAGCACCGGCGACGGTCGAGACGGACGACGGGACGTCGGTCACCGTGATGTCGACGACCTCGGCACCGACGTCGACCACGACCGTGGCGCGGTGGTCGGCGGCGTGCTTCATGACGTTCGTGACCGACTCCTGCACGATGCGGAACGCGTTGCGCGAGACGACGCCGGCGACGGCGTCCACCGGGCCCTCGAGGTGCAGCTCCACGTCCACTCCGGCTGCGCGGGCGCGGTCCACCAGGTCGGGGACGCGGTCGAGGCCGGCGACCGGGGCCCGGTCGGAGGTGCCGGACGGCGCGTCGACGGCTCGCAGCACGCCGAGGATCGTCCGGAGTTCCACGAGCGCCTGCTTGCTGGAGTCGCGGATGTTCAGCAACGACTCCCGCGTCTGCTCGGGCAGTTCCGCCCCGAGGTGCAGGGCCACCCCCGCCTGCAGGTTGATGAGCGACATGCTGTGGGCGACCGAGTCGTGGAGTTCCCGGGCGATGCGGACCCGCTCGGCACCGGCGCGCTGCTGCTCCACCGCGAGTCGGGCACGACGGACGTCGGCGGCGCGAGCCACGCGTACCCGGACGAGCTCGGTGACGGCGATGGTGACCGTCAGCCACGCCAGGCAGAGCGTCATCGTGGTGACGGTCGGGAAGGGCGCGCGACCGGTCAGGGTGTCCGCCGAGGGCAGGACGACCGTCGCGACCGCGGCCGCGATGTAGGTGGGGACCCGGTGGCCGCGGAACCAGGCGTTCGCGAGCGCCATGGTCAGCGCCGCGACGAACGGTCCACGCGGACTGACGACCAGGGCGTAGCCGATCGTCGTGCCGAGGGTCAGGGCCAGGACCACGACCGGCCACCGCCACCGGAAGGGCAGGACGACGATCCCGCCCACGAGCAGCACCCATGCCAGGGGCCCGAGGAACACCGGGTCGACGCCGTCACCCAGGCGTTGTGTCCACGGTGGGCCACCACCACCGACGGCACCGGGACCGGGACCGACCCCGGCTGCCCACCGGGTGGCGACGACGGTCCCGAGGATCTGCACGAGCGCCACCGGCAACACCCGTCCCACGCGGGCGAACCGGTGTCCACCCACCGGGCGGGTGTCGGAGCGCGTGTCGGTGGTCATGCAGCGAGCCTACGGTCGGCCCTCGCTCAGGACATCGCGCACCGGGAGGGCCTGTGGACTACGCCCGACGGAGTACTCACCTGTGGAGGAACGGGCGCGGGTGGGCCGGCGGGAGCAGGTCGGAGTGGGCTCTCCTGGCGGACGCGGGTGGCGCCCCCCGGCCGACAGCCTTGTCATGTCGCGACCGCGGCACCACAACCGACCTCGGAGGTCCCCATGCTCACCACACTCGCTGCCACCGCTCCGTACTGGCACGGCGGGATGCCGTCCCACGGATTCCCCGTGTTCCCGGTGATCCTGCTCCTGCTCGTCATCGGGGCTCTCGTCTTCGGAGTCCTGCGCCGTGGTGCCGGACGGGCGATCGCCGACGCACGATCGGTGCTCGCCGACCGCTTCGCCCGCGGCGAGATCGACGCCGAGGAGTACCGCGCCCGTCGATCGGAACTCAACAGGAAGTAGGCCCGACACCCGTTCAGGCCGTCCTGCGCGGGATGCTCAGGGCAGGACGGCGAGGATCGCCGCCACCGTCTCGTCCACCGATCCGCTGATCGGGACCGCGGCCGAGGCCTCGTCCGGACCGGGACGCTCGAGCGTGGCGAACTGCGAGTCGAGCAACGAGTTCGGCATGTACTCGTGGTGCCGGTGGCTCTGCCGCTCGGCGATGAGCTCACGCGAGCCGTCGAGGAACGCGATGAACAGGTCCGGGGCGTCCTCGCGCAGGCGGTCGCGGTAAGCGCGCTTCAACGCCGAGTTCGCCATGACGCACCGGGAGCCCGACTGCTGCACGTCGGCGATGCGTGCGGAGCAGGCGTCGAGCCAGGGGCGTCGGTCCTCGTCGGTGAGGGGGATGCCGGCGTGCATCTTGTCCTTGTTCGCCTGCGGGTGCAGCCCGTCCGCGTCGACGAACTCCGCCGCCTGCCCCCGATCGACGAGTGCACGAGTCAGCGCCTCACCCACCGTCGACTTGCCGGATCCGGAGACCCCCATCACGAGCACGGGCTGGAGGACGGTCGCATCGGCCATTCCTCCACACTACGAACAGGGGGTCTCGTGATCCACAGCATGCGGAAGACCTGGGTGAGCACACGTGGCCCTGCATAGGTTGGCCATGGCCGTCCAGACACGAAGGAGTCGACGTGGCAGAGAACAACGACAAGGCGAACATCGGGGTCATCGGCCTCGCGGTGATGGGCTCGAACCTGGCGCGGAACCTCGCGTCGCGCGAAGGCAACACCGTCGCGGTCTACAACCGCACCTACGCCCGCACCGAAGAGCTCATGAACGAGCACGGCGACATGGGCTTCATCGCGTCCGAGGACATCGACGGGTTCGTGGCGTCACTGTCGAAGCCGCGCACCGCGATCATCATGGTCCAGGCCGGCAAGGGCACTGACGCGGTGATCTCGCAACTCGCCGACCGGTTCGAGGAGGGCGACATCATCGTCGACGGCGGCAACGCCAACTTCCACGACACCATCCGCCGCGAGCACGACCTGAAGGAGAAGGGCCTCAACTTCGTCGGCACCGGCATCTCCGGCGGTGAAGAAGGCGCGCTGCACGGGCCGTCGATCATGCCCGGCGGCTCGGACGAGGCGTGGGAGACCCTCGGGCCGATCCTCAAGTCGATCGCCGCCGTGGCTGAGGGTGAACCCTGCGTCACGCACGTCGGCACCGACGGCGCGGGCCACTTCGTGAAGATGGTCCACAACGGCATCGAGTACGCCGACATGCAGCTCATCGCCGAGTCGTACGACCTGCTCCGCCGCGTCGGTGGCTACAGCGTCGACCAGCTCGTGCAGGTGTTCGACGAGTGGAACAAGGGCGACCTCGAGTCCTACCTGATCGAGATCACCGGAGAGGTCCTCAAGCAGCAGGACGCCGACACCGGCAAGCCGCTGGTGGACGTCATCCGTGATGCCGCCGGTTCGAAGGGCACGGGTGTGTGGACCGTGCAGAACGCGGTCGGCCTCGGCATCCCGGTGTCCGGCATCGGCGAAGCCGTGTTCGCCCGCGCGGTGTCCTCACGCGCGACGCAGCGCGCTGCGGTGCAGGAGTCGGTGCGGGAGCGCCCGTCGATCGCCGAGGTGCCCGACACCTTCGCCGATGACGTCCGCGCCGCGCTCTACGCCTCGAAGGTGGTGGCCTACGCGCAGGGGTTCGACCTCATCATCGCCGGGGCGAAGGAGTACGACTGGGACATCGCGCTCGGGGACATGGCGAAGATCTGGCGCGGCGGCTGCATCATCCGCGCCCAGTTCCTCAACCGCATCGTCGAGGCGTACGACAAGGACCCGGAGCTCGCGTCCCTGCTCGTCGACCCGTACTTCGCGAACGCCGTCGCCGAGGGCGAAGCCGCCTGGCGTCGCATCGTCGGCATCGCGGCTGCATCCGGGATCCCGGCACCCGGGTTCTCGTCGGCGCTGTCGTACTTCGACTCGTTGGCGTCGGAGCGCCTGCCCGCCGCCCTGATCCAGGGGCAGCGTGACTTCTTCGGAGCGCACACCTACCAGCGCACGGACAAGGACGGCACGTTCCACACGCTGTGGTCCGAGGACGGCCGCCCCGAGGTCGAGCAGGAGCCTTCGACGCACTGATCGCACCCGCTGCAGCCCGAGGGCCTCGTCGTCGACGGGGCCCTCGGTGCGTCCGGGGCAGCGCGGACCCGGCCCGCTCCTGGCCGAGCCGTGGTCGGCCGGCGGTGTCCAGCGAGCCGTGTTCGCCGTGTTCGCCGCGCCATGTGCGACTCAGGCGACGATGCGCTCGCGGGCCAGCCGGGCGAGCAACTCGTCCAGGCGGTCGCCGCGGCCGACCAGACGGTCGGACCCCGGGGCCGCACGGACGAAGAACGTCGCGACCGCCGTGGTGTCGTCCGGTCGGACGTAGTGCAGGACGATCGCCGGCGCGGTGCGTCGCCCGGCACCGGGGACCAGGACGTCCTCGACCCCGACGTGCACGACGCGGCTCCACCGGATGACGAGCAACCGGGTGGCGCGGCGTCCGTCGAGTTCCCACAGGGACGCCTCGGTCGCCCCGAACGCCCAGGTCACGTGCTGCGCGAGCGTGACCTCGGGGCGTGCAGCTTCCAGCGCGCCGCGCAGCTCCGGTGTGGCGGAGGCCGGCACCAGCCAGACGGTCGGGTCCACGCGCCGGACGGCCACTGCGAGCAGGTCGTCCGCTCGTCGCCGGGCGATGGCCCGCGCGCGGAGGACGGCGATGACGATGACCGTCACCCCGATCGCGACGGCGGCGACCTCGGCGATGCCGAACGCCGTCAGGTCCGCGTCCGGATCGGCGTTCACGACGATGATGCGCGCGGTCACCAGGGCTGCCCAGAGTCCGACGATCGCCCACCGCAAGGCCAGGAGCCGACGGTACGGCGACCAGCGCTCCCGGTCGCCGCGGGCACGACCAGGACCCGGAACACGGATCGGTCGCCTCGGCACGGTGACGATCCTGCCACGGCGACGGACTCCGTCGGCACGTCCATGGGTGAACGCTCCCCCAACCGGTGTCCGCACCCGGATCGCCCGTTCCCAGCGGCGCTGACCTAGCATCCGAGGGTGACCGAGCCTGACCCGCGCCTCCTCCCGCACCGTCGCTGGGCCGCCGCGCTCGTCGGGGTGATCGCCATGCTCGCATTCCTGGCCGTCGCGGAGCTCGGCGCGCTGCTGCTCGGCGGTGCCGGCAGTCCGCTCGTCGCCGTCGGTTCGGCGGTCATCGACCTCGCGCCCCGGGCCGCGAAGGACCTCATGGTGTCGCTGTTCGGCACCGGCGACAAGGTGGCACTGTTCGCATTGATGACGGTCATCCTGGTCGTCGTCACCGCCGGCGCCGGGGTCCTCGAGCGTCGCCGACCGCCGTACGGCGCCCTGGTCTTCGCCGCCGGCGGAGTGCTCGCCCTGCTCGCCGTCACCACCCGTTCCGGCAGCGGCACCTTCGACGGCGCACCCACCGTCCTCGGGGTGGCCGCGTCGATCATCGCCCTCCGACTCCTGCTGCAGCGCCTCCGCCGGTGGGAGGACGCCCGCGCCGTCCCGACCGCCGGTGCCGACCGCGCCGGCGGGGTCCAGCGTCGCTCGTTCATCGGCTGGGCGGTGACCACCGCAGCGGTCACGGCGGTGGTGGGGAGCGCCTCCCGGCTGGGGTCGGCGTCCCTGCAGGCCGCAGCCGCGGTCCGCCGAGCCGTGCGGTTGCCGACCCCGGCGACCACGGCGCCACCGGTGCCGAGCGGCGCGAGCCTCGACGTGACGGGCATCACGCCCTACGTCACGCCGAACGCCGACTTCTACCGGATCGACACCGCCCTCCGCGTGCCGTCGATCGACCCCGCCGACTGGTCGCTGAAGATCCACGGCGAGGTCGAGGAAGCGGTCGAGATCACCTGGGCAGAGTTGCTCGCCCTCCCCCTCGAAGAGCACATGGCCACGCTGAGTTGCGTCTCGAACGAGGTCGGCGGCGACCTGATCGGCAACGCGCTCTGGCTCGGCTACCCGATCCGGTCGCTTCTCGCCCGTGCCCGGCCGAAGCCGGGAGCCGACATGGTCCTCTCGCGGAGCATCGACGGGTTCACCGCCGGCACGCCGCTCGACGTGCTGCAGGACGCCGGGACGCAGGCGCTCGTCGCCGTCGGCATGAACGGATCGCCGCTGCCCGCCGAGCACGGGTTCCCGGCGCGACTCGTCGTCCCGGGACTGTTCGGGTACGTCTCGGCGACCAAGTGGGTGACCGAGCTCGAGGTGACGCGGTTCGCGAAGGCGCAGGGCTACTGGACGCCCCGCGGGTGGTCCGAGCGCGGGCCGGTGAAGCTCGAGTCGCGGATCGACACACCCGCCGACGGCACCTCCGTGAAGGTCGGTGACCGGGTCCCGATCGCCGGCGTCGCCTGGCAGCCGCACATCGGCGTGAAGGCCGTGCAGGTGAAGGTCGGGTCCGCCGGGTGGCAGGACGCCGAGCTCGCCGACTCCGTCTCGTCCGACACCTGGCGGCAGTGGGTCTACCGGTGGACGGCGGTCGCCGGGCAGCATGAGGTGCAGGTCCGCGCGGTCAGCGCCGAGGGCGAGGTGCAGACGAGCGTGCAGCGTCCGCCGGCACCGAACGGTGCGAGCGGCTGGCACGGGGTCACCATCTCCGCGTCCTGACGGGAGGCGCGGGTCCCCGCCGACGGGTCCGTACCGCCGTCGAGACGCCCCCGTCTCCTTCCGGCGGCGCAGGAGTCGCGCGACGCCGTCGACTTCGGCGGCGTCGCGGGGGTTCGGCGCCCTCTCGGGGGTACGGCGGCGTCTCGGGAAGTCGGCGGCGTTCCGGCCCGCAGTCGTCAGGCGGCGGGGAGGGTCGCGACCACGCAAGTGCCGTCGACCTCGTCGTCGCGGGCGAGTTCGGCCGCGAAGCCGGCCGCACGGAAGAGGCCCGCGGACACCGGCGCCTGCGCTCCCGACACCTCGATGACGACGGCGCCGCCGGGCCGCAGCCACGAAGCCGCACCGGCAGCGATCCGCCGGTGCACGTCGAGGCCGTCCGCGCCGCCGTCGAGGGCGACCCGGTGTTCGTGGTCCCGGGCCTCCGGCGGCATGGTGCCGATGGCGTCGGTCGGCACGTAGGGGGCGTTCACGGTGAGCACGTCGACCTGGCCGTGGAACCGGGTCGGCAGCGGTGCGAAGAGGTCACCCGTCACGACGATCCCCCGGTCGCCGAGGTTCTCCGCTGCCACGTCGGTGGCGTCCGGGTCGATGTCGGACGCGACGAGGTCGAGCGCGCCGATCCGTTCCAGCAGCGCCATGCCGATCGCGCCGGCACCGCAGCAGAGGTCGACGACGCGGTCGTACCGGTGCAGGCGTCGGGCGGCTTCGGTGACGACGACCCGGGTCCGAGCCCGCGGCACGAACACCCCGGGTGTCACGCGGACCCGGTGCCCGTCGAACGCCGCCCAGCCCAGGACGTACTCGAGCGGCTCCCCCGCGAGGCGCCGCTGCAGCAGCCCGCGGAGCCGGGTCGGGTCGCCGTCGCCGGCAGCGAGCAGCAGGTCGGCCTCGTCCTCGGCGAAGACGCTCCCCGCCGCGCGGAGTCGGGCGGCGAGGGCGTCCCGCGGAGTCAGTGCCACGGCTGCGTCGGAGGACTCAGGCGGCGCCGTCGAACATCGACGTCACCGAGCCGTCGTCGAAGACCTCGTGGATGGCGCGGGCGATGAGCGGTGCGATCGGCAGGACCTCGAGCTTGTCCCAACGCTTCTCGTGCGGGACCGGCAGCGTGTCCGTGACGACGACGCGGTCGATGAACTCGCTCTGCAGCAGCTCGGTCGCCGGGTCGGAGAACACCGCATGGGTGGCTGCGACGACGACGCCCTTGGCCCCGCTGGCCTTGAGGGCCTCGGCCGCCTTGGCGATGGTGCGGCCGGTGTCGATCAGGTCGTCGACGAGCAGGCACCAGCGACCGGAGACGTCACCGACGATCTCGTGCACGGAGACCTGGTTCGGGACGAGCGGGTCGCGACGCTTGTGGATGATCGCCAGCGGCGCCCCGAGCTTCTCCGACCAGATGTCGGCGACGCGCACGCGACCCATGTCGGGCGAGACGACGGTCAGCGTCTCGGGGTCGAGCATCTCGCGGAAGCGCTCGAGGAGCACCGGCATCGCGAACAGGTGGTCGACCGGGCCGTCGAAGAAGCCCTGGATCTGCGGGGCGTGCAGGTCCACGCTCATGATGCGGTGCGCGCCGGCGGCCTTGAACAGGTCGGCGACCAGACGGGCCGAGATCGGCTCGCGGCCACGGCCCTTCTTGTCCTGCCGGGCGTACGGGTAGAACGGCGCGACGACCGTGATGCGCTTGGCGGAAGCACGCTTCAGGGCGTCGACCATGATGAGCTGCTCCATGAGCCACTCGTTGATCGGCGCGGTGTGCGACTGGATGACGAAGGCGTCGCAGCCGCGGACCGACTCGTCGAAGCGGGCGTAGAGCTCACCGTTGGCGAAGGTCCGGGCGTCGGTCGGGACGAGGTCGACACCGAGCTCTTCCGCGATCGACTTCGACAGTTCCGGGTGCGCTCGCCCTGCGACCAGGACGAGTCGCTTCTGGCCGGTTGTCTTGATTCCGGACACGTGTGGTGCTCACTCCCTGACCCCGTGGAGGGGCCGATCTGACCCGCCGGGGCCGATGTCCTGGGCTCCGGTCGGGGCCCACCGCTGACGGCCGCGGGGACCGTCGAAGGTGTCATTCGCCTCGCGCACGCCGAGCGGACTCGGCCGCCGGGGTACCGGGTCGGTTCTCCTCGACCCATCCCTCGGTGTTGCGCTGTGGGGCGTAGCTGATCGCGAGCGACCCGGCCGGCACGTCCTTGCGGACGGTCGTGCCTGCACCGGTGTACGCCCCGTCACCAATCCTAACCGGGGCGACGAACACGTTGTGCGACCCGGTCCGGACGTCGGAGCCGATGACGGTGCGGTGCTTGTGGACGCCGTCGTAGTTCGCCGTGATGGTGTTCGCGCCGATGTTGGAGTCCTCGCCGACCTCGGTGTCGCCGATGTAGGACAGGTGCGGCACCTTGCTGCCGCGGCCGATCACGGCGTTCTTCGTCTCGACGAAGGTCCCGATCTTGCCCCGCTCGCCCAGGATCGTGCCGGGCCGCAGGTAGGCGAAGGGTCCGACCGAGGCGCCCTCCCCGATGACCGCGAGGGTGGCGTCGACCCGGTTCACGGTGGCGCCCGCCCCGACCTCGGTGTCCCGCAGCGTGGTGCCAGGCCCGACGACGGCGCCGGTGGCGATCGCCGTCGCACCGAGGAGCTGGGTGTCGGGCAGCAGTTCGGCATCGGGTTCGATCGTGACGTCGAGGTCGATCCACGTCGAGGCGGGGTCCTGCACGCTGACCCCGGCCAGCTGGTGCCGGCGGACGATCCGGGCGTTGAGCTCCCGCGCCGCGTCGGACAGCTGCGCGCGGTCGTTGACGCCGGCGACGAGCCACGGGTCGGTCAGCGTGACGACGTCCACCCGGCCACCGCGGGCGGCGATGAGTGCCGGGACGTCGGTGATGTACTTCTCACCCTGGGCGTTCTCGGTCGTCAGGGACGGCAGCACGGCGCGCAGCTCGGTGACGTCGAAGGCGTAGATGCCGGCGTTGGCCTCGGTGATCTGCAGCTGCTCCGGTGTGGCGTCCTTGTGCTCGACGACCCCGGCGAACGACCCGTCGGCATCGCGCACGATCCGCCCGAGTCCGGTCGGATCGGGAGCGATCGCACTGACGAAGGTGGCGCCGTGGCCACCACCGCCGTGGGCGTTGACGAGGGTGCGCAGGCTCTGCGCGTCGAGCAACGGGACGTCGCCGGAGAGCACCACGACGACACCGTCGAAGTCGGCGGGGAGCGCGTCCACCGCGACCTCGACCGCACGCCCGGTCCCCGGGACGTCGTCCTGGTCCACCAGGAGGGCGTCGGGGGCTCGCTCGGTGATCTCGGCAGCGACGCGGTCGCGCTCGTGCCGCACCACGACAGCGACGTGCTCCGGAGACAGCGACTCCGCGGTCCGGAGCACGTGGGCGATGAGGGGCAGGCCGGCGAGCCGGTGCAGCACCTTGGGGAGCGAGGACTTCATGCGTGTGCCCTGCCCGGCGGCGAGGACGACGACGGCGATCCGCTGGTCGGTCATGCGTCCCATCCTGGCGCACTGCCCCGGCCGCGGCCGACCGTCGCGCCGATGTGTGGGCAACTGCGCGGAGAACCGCATCGGTGCAGGGGAAGCCGCACCGAGCCGCCGAGCCACGCACCGGCTGTCGCGGCCGGACCACGGGAGGCCCGGTGCCGGCCCGTCGGACCGGCACCGGGCCTCCAGGCCGGCACCACCGTCAGGCGGTCAAGTCCGTCAGCTCGACCTTGATCCAGCCGGGCTCGCGGCGGTCGAACGCCTCGTAGGCCTCGATGGCGGAGCCGATGCCCTCGTGCTCGGTGATGAGCGCCGTCGGGTCGAACTGCCCGGCCGCGACCATGTCGATGAGCGGCGGCGTGACCGAGTGGTGGTCGCAGTTGCCCATGCGGATGGTGAGGTTCTTGTTCATCGCCTCGCCGATCGGGTAGGACTGCGCGGTCGGGCCATAGACGCCGATGATCCCGATCCGGCCGTACTTGGCCACCGAGGCGACCGCCCACTGCGCGACCTGCGACGGCCCGTCGCCGGGCTTCCACTGCTGCTGGTCGCCGAACCCGTCGGGTGAGGCGTCCGGAGCGACCTGCTGCACCTCGGCGTCGAACGCGGCAGCCTGCTCGTCCGACACGGCGGCCGGGCCGTGCTTCGGGCGTTCCGCGTCCACGCCGACCGCGTCGATGACCGCGTCGGCACCGATGCCGTTGGTGAGGTCCATGATCGCCTGGACCGGGTCCTCCCGGTTGTAGTCGACGACCTCGCAGTGCTGCGCGAGTGCCGCGGCAAGCCGGGTCTCGTGCCCGTCGACCACGATGACGCGGCCGGCGCCCTGCTTGTAGGCGGACGCGGCCGCGAACTGGCCGACGATGCCCGCCCCGAACACCACGACGACGTCGCCGCGGCGGACGCCGGCGAGCTCGGCGCCGAACCAGCCGGTCGGGAAGATGTCCGAGAGCAGGATCGCCTGCTCGTCGCTGACGTTCTCCGGCAGCGGGTGCATGGTGTTCTGCGCCCACGGCACGCGGACGTACTCGGCCTGCAGTCCGTCGACGGGGCCGGTGGACTGCGGGCCGCCGAAGAAGCTCGTGCCCGCCTGCGGTCCGTTCGGGTTCGCGACGTCGCACTGCGCGGTCTGGCCCATGCGGCAGTACCGGCAGGCGCCGCAGGAGATGGTCGAGTTGATGACGACGCGGTCGCCCGGGCTGAAGCCGCGGACGGCTTCGCCGACCTGGGAGACGACGCCGACGGCCTCGTGCCCGAGGATCGTGCCCTCGACCATCGGGGCCATGGTGCCGCGCACGAAGTGCAGGTCGGTGCCGCAGATCGCGGAACGGGTGATGTGCACGATCGCGTCGTGCGGGTCCTGGATGGTGGGCTCCGGAACCTCGTCGAGCCGGATGTCGCCGATGCCGTGCCAGACAACTGCCTTCATGGGTTCCTCCTCGTGGGTCGTCCGGGCGGACGCTACGCGCGGGGGTCTCCGCGGCGACGGAGGGCGGAGCGGCATGCGGACAGGCGGGCGGGCGTACTGGCCGGGCGGGCGCTGGGCGTCGACGCGCGCGGGCGCGGGGCGTCGAGAGGCCGCAATGTGTCGCTCTGGGCGCCCGAGAGAGACGGATCGCGACACCTCGGCGGAACTGAGCGGGGTGTCGCGCGACCGCGGCAGCCCCCGGACGGGAGGCACGCCCCGCGTCCGGCACCGCGCCTCCCGCCCGCCGGCCGCCGCGACACTCCCGGCTGCCCGACGCCGAGAGGCCGCAATGTGTCGCTGTGGGCGCCCGAGAGAGACGGATCGCGACCCCTCGGCGGAAGTGAACGGGGTGTCGCGCGACCGTGGCAGCCCCCGGACGGGAGGCACGCCCCGCGTCCGGCACCGCGCCTCCCGCCCGCCGGCCACCGTGACACCCCCGGCTGCCCCACGTCGAGAGGCCACGATGCGTCGCTCTGGGCGCGCGAGAGGGACGGATCGCGACACCTCGGCGGAAGTGAGCGGGGTGTCGTGACCGCTCGGCCGCGGGGAGGCAGAGCGCGGCGCAGCCGCAGAGGGGCGCGGGGAGGCGCGGCGCGGCGCGGCCGCAAGGGGGCGGGGCGGCAGGTCCCGCGCGTCAGGCGGCGGGCGCTGCGGACTCGTCGCGGACGAAGGCCATGAGCACGAGTCCGGCGATGAGCACCACGACGACGCCGAGGATCCCGTACCGCGTCGAGCCGCCGATCGTCACCGCGACCCCGAAGAGCGCCGGCGCGATGAACGACGCCGCCCGCCCGGTGGTGGCGTACAGGCCGAACAGCTCCCCCTCGCGGCCGGGCGTCGCCAGCTTCGCCAGGTACGCCCGGGAGGACGACTGCACCGGCCCGACGAACATGCAGAGCCCGAGACCGAGCACCCAGAACGACGCCTGCGCGGACCCGGCGAAGAGCACCGCGGTGCCGAACACCGACAGGCCGACGAGCGACACCATGATGAGCGGCCGGGACCCGAAGCGGTCGTCGAGCCGTCCGGAGACCACGGTGGAGATGCCGGCGACGACGTTCGCCACGATCGCGAACATGATGACGCCGGACGGACTGAAGCCGAACACCTGCGCGGCGATGATGCCGCCGAAGGTGAACACCGCGCCGACGCCGTCGCGGAACACCGCGCTGGCGAGCAGGAAGGCCAGCACGTTCCGCCGGGTGCGCCAGAGCCGGGCGACGTCGCGGCCGAGGTCGGCGTAGGCGGACCAGATCGACGCGCGGCGGTCGGGGTCGGCGGGCGCCTCCGGGACGACGACGAACAGCGGGATCGAGCTGACGGCGAGCCAGACGGCGGCGATGCCGATCGCGACACGGACGTCCCACTGCCCGGTCGCGACGGTCGCGGGCAACTGCAGGAAGCCACCCTTGCCGGTGACGCCGAAGTCCTGGATGCAGAGCAGCAGCAGCACGATGAGCAGCACGATGCCGCCGAAGTACCCGGCGGCCCAGCCGATCGCGGAGACGCGGCCGGTCTTCGGCCCGGTGGCGACCTGGCCGATCATGGCGTTGTAGCCGACGCAGGCGATCTCGTAGGCGACGGTGCCGATGCCGATGAGGGCCGCCCCGAGCACGAGGTACGGCTGCTCGGGCGCGACGAAGACCATGCCGACGATCGACAGGACGATGCCGATCGTGGCGATGAGCACCGAGCGCTTCCGGTGGCCGGACGTGTCCGCGAGCCGGCCGATCGCCGGCGCGACGAGGGCGACGACGATCCCGGCGATCGTCAGCGCCGTGGAGACGACCGCGGCGTTGTGGGCGAGTTCGCGCTCGACGGCGGCGGCCGCGGCGGACGACGAGTCCTCGGCGGCGACGAGTGCCGGGTCGACGAACGCCCGGCTGGCCAGGTACGTGCTGAACACGAACGTCGTGACGACGGCGTTGAAGGCGGCGGAGCCCCAGTCCCAGAGCGCCCACGACACCAGCGCTCGACGCCGGAGCGGGGTCGGCGGTGCCTCGGCGGTCATCGGCGTACCGGTCATGGCGGAACCGTAGCGCCTCCGGGCGTCCGGCAGGCGCGCCTCAGCGCCGCAGCGTCTGCTTGGGGTACTCGCCGAACCGCTCCGCGTAGGACGCCGAGAACCGTCCGAGGTGCGCGAAACCCCAGCGGGTGGCGACCTGCCCGACCGAGACCGTCCTGGGGTCGAGCGCGAGCAGCTCCTCGTGCACCCGGTCCAGCCGCACCTGCCGCAGGTAGCTCAGCGGCGACACCCCGAAGGTGCGCCGGAACGCCTCCTGCACGCTGCGGACGCTGAGCCCCGCGACCTGCGCCAGCTCGGTGATCGTGATCGGGTCGTCGGCATGCGCGTGGATGTGCTCGACGGCGGCTCGGAGCTTCGCCTGCCGCGGGTGCAGCAGTTCCGCGGGCAGCTGGTCGAGCTGCGGCGGGACGACCCGCAGGAAGGCGTCGACGGTCTGCCGCTTCGCCTCGTGCCAGACCAGGGAGCCGGTCCCGCCCTCCCGCAGTGCGCGGGCCAGGGCACCGAGGGAGTCCCGCCAGTGCCGCACGATCAGGCTGTCCGCGGGCCGCAGGTGGTCGAAGCGCATCTCACGCGTGCCCACGTCGAAGCGTTCGGCGGCGACCTCCCGGACGAACCCACGGTCGAGGTGGACGAGCTGCTGGTCGTAGTCGGTGGCCACGAAGACGACGTCGCGGTGCGCCGGGAAGAGCATCGGCACTCCGACACGCAGGGCGACCCGGTCACGGAGGACGTCCGGCGTGCCGGAGCCCGCGGTGAGCCAGCTCATCACCAGGTCGTCTCCGGGTGCCGACGCGCCGCGGAGGAAGCCGTTCATGGTGGACCGGCGCATCGACACCTCGGAGTCGCCGATCGCCGTGTAGCGGTAGGAGTACTCCCCCTCGGTCCGTCGTGACAGCCACTGCTTGCCGGAGTAGATGCCGGCGAGGTCGCGGACGGCGGCGTCGGGGTCGGAGCCGGCCACCTCGAACCGCACCGGCACCGCGGTGTCGGCGGGCGCCTCCCGTCCGGCCGGCTCCCGGGTCTCCCGGGGTTCCGGAGCGAGCGACTCGCTCACGTCGTCACCACGCTGTGCTCGAGACCAGCGGTATCTGGATACCCTTGCGGCGAGCACGCCGGTCCCCACTCCGGTGTGCCGCGACGCACGGAGGAGGGCATCCGGTGAGTGACCTCGACGTCATGGGTGCCCTGACCCGTCTGGAGCATGCCTCGGCCGCGTTGCGGAACCGCCTTCGCGACCGCACCGGTGTCTCCGGCACGGACCTGTCGGTCCTGCAGTACGTCTGGCGAGCGAGGAGCGGCGACCGCTCGGTCCGGGTGAAGGACCTGACGTCGCACCTCGGCCTCACGGGGCCCGCGGTGACGGGCGTGATCGACCGGCTGGAACGTCAGGGGATCCTGCAGCGCGTCCCGAACCCGGAGGACGGTCGGAGCCGGTTCATCGAGCTGACGCCCGGCCAGGAGCAGGTGTTCGCAGCGGCGCTGGACGACACCAACGAGCAGTTGCACGAACTCCTGTCCTCCTTCTCGGAACGAGAGCGCCGACGCCTCGTCCGCATCGTCGACCGCATCGTCGGGGCGCTCGACGGCGGGGTGCCGCCCACGTCGTAAGGCAGGTTATGGGCCAGTCGGTTCGCACCCGGGCGAATTGTCCATGCAACGCGGATGGGTAACTTCTCGACCTACTTGCCCGGGCGTGGCTCCGAACGCGGCCGTACCGTCGGACACGATCAGGACCCCTCGCACGGGGGTCACCGCCGACGGGAAGGGACACCATGGGCCTGTACGAGACCGAGCCGGGCGTCGATCCGGTGCGCATCACCACCATCCGCCGTCTGCGCCGTCGCTGGAAGCACGGCGAGCAGCCCACGGAGGACCAGGGGCTGTTCGACGACCTCTTCGTGGCGACGACGAAGCAGCGCTGACGCAGCGACGTCGACACCTCGACGGGAGGCCCGTGGCGGGATCGCCACGGGCCTCCCGTCACGTCCGGGGCCGCTCGGGCGCGGGTTACGGTGACCCTGTGCCCGGACGACGAACCCTCGACTCCGAGTACGGCGACGACGCCGTGCTCGTCGTCCGACGCGACCTGCGCCGCCGCCCGGCCCGGTCGGTACCGTGGCGCCGGGTGCTGGTGGGCGTGGTCCTCGCGGCCCTGCTCGGTGGTGCGGCCGTGGCGACGGTCGGCACGCTCGTCTCGCAGCGCACGGCGGAGGGGTTCGCCGTCGCGGACGCGACCGACGACACCGCCGCCGTCGCCCGCGCGGTCGTGGAACCGGCGCTGCTCGACGCCGTGGCCGACCCGGGGGCGTCCGCAGCCGACCGCCGTGCCGCCGCCGACCGGCTGGACCGCGCCGTGCGGGCCGTGACCGCCGCGACCGGTGCAGTCCGCGTGAAGCTCTGGGCCGCGGACGGCACCGTCCTGTGGTCCGACGAACCCCGCCTGGTCGGGCAGCGGTTCGCACTGTCCGAGGACGACCTGGAGGCGCTCGAGTCCGACCGCTCCGACGCCGAGGTGTCCGACCTGACCGCGCCGGAGAACCGGTACGAGCGGGGGCAGGGGCCGCTCCTCGAGGCCTACCAGGCGGTGCACGTGCCCTCCGGCGACGCGCTGCTGCTCGAGGTGTACTACCCGTACGACGCCGTCCTCGGCAGCGCGGCCTCGCTCCGTTCGGCGTTCGCCACGCTGGCGTTCGGCACCGTCGGCGTCGGCATCGCACTGCTGCTGCCCGTCGTGCTGTGGCTGCTGCTGCGGCTGCGCTCCGGCCAACACGACCGGGAGCGGTTGCTCGTCCGGGCCCTCGACGCCGAGACCGCCGAGCGCCGGCGTCTCGCCGCCGACCTGCACGACGGTCCGGTGCAGGACATCGCCGGACTCGCGCTCGGCCTCGGTGCCGCCGCCCGGAGCATGCCCGGACCCGGTGCCACGGTGCTCGAGGAGTCCGCGACGACGCTGCGGTCCGCGGTGTCGGCCCTGCGGTCGTCGATGTCCGCGATCCAACCGGCGGCCCCGGACCGCGACGGGCTCGGCGCAGCGCTCGACGACGCGACCGCCCGCGGTCGCGCGGCCGGCCTGGCGGTGCGACTCGACGTGCCCGCGACCGTCCCGGCCGCTCCCCCGGCGTTGCTCGCCGCCGTGCGCTTCGTCCGCGAGGCCGTCGCGAACGCCGTCCGGCACGCGCGTGCGACCACCGTCCGGGTGCGTGTCGACCGACGGGACGACGAGCTCGTCGTCCGCGTGTCCGACGACGGGGTCGGCTTCGACGCGGAGGCCGTGCTCCGGTCACGACGCAGCGGTCACCTCGGCACCACCCTGCTCCGCCAGATCGCCGAGGACGCCGGGGGCTCGCTGCTGCTCCGGACCGCCCCGGGCGCCGGCACCACCTGGGAGCTCGCGGTCCCCGCCGGGACGGAGTCCGGATGGTGAGGGTGCTGATCGTCGACGACCACGCCCTGGTCCGGGGTGGTCTCCGTGCGGTGCTCGACACGACCGACGACTGCGAGGTGGTCGGTGAGGCCGCGACCGGTGAGGACGCCGTCGACCAGGCGCTCGCGCTCCGTCCCGACGTGGTGGTGATGGACCTGTCGATGCCCGGTGCCGGCGGCGTGGTCGCGACCGCGAGCCTGCGCGTGGGTCTGCCGTCCGCCCGGGTGCTCGTGCTGACGACCTTCGCCGACGACGCGCGGGTCCGGGCTGCGCTGGCTGCGGGGGCGACCGGGTACCTGCTCAAGGACGCCACCCCGGACGACGTCGTACGGGCGGTGCGGGCGACCGCTCGCGACGAGGTGCCGATCGACCCACGGGTCGCCCGGAGTCTGCTGCCCGCGGCGGAAGCGGTGTCCGATCCGCAGGCCGCACCCGCCACGTCCGGGCCCGTGCTGCCGCCACGCGAGCGTGAGGTCCTCGTCCGCCTGGCCCGCGGCCTGTCGAACCGGCAGATCGCGTCCGAGCTGGGGATCGCCGAACGGACGGTGAAGGTGCACGTCGGCAGCGTCTTCCGACGACTCCAGGTGGCGGACCGCACGACCGCGGCGCTCTGGGCGCGGGACCACGGGTACTAGTACCAAGGTCCGATGGTGCCCGCGTGGTGGAACGGCGACGATCGTGCCGAGGGGTCGAACCGCCCCGCACATCGAACCGGTCCGGAGTCTCGAACCGCCCCGCACAGGAGGCACACCATGCCCACCACTACCGATCACCCGACCGGCCGTACCGGCCGCACCCGCGGGACGGCCACGCTCCTCGCGGCGGCTCTCGCCGCCGCCACCGTCGCCGCGGTCGCCCTCGTCGGGGTCGCCCCGGCACAGGCGTCCGGCAAGACCTCGACCGGCGGCGACTACGCCGTCACGGTCAACGGCACCACCACGAACCCCGCCGTCGGCAAGGACTACAAGCTCCGGGACACCGCCGTCTCGGGCACCATCGCGGTCCGCGGCAAGCACAACGGCTTCGACATCCGGCTCGCCGACCTCGGGGTGTACGACTACACGCTGACCGGTGCGCCCGACTCGCAGCGGATGGTCACGAAGCCGACGGTCGTGTTCGCGTCGAAGGTGCCCTCGCTCACCGCCGCGCAGCTCGCCGGCACCCGGCTGTCGTCACTCGAGGTCCGAGACGACACCCTCGTCGCGATCTTCAGCACCGGCGCCGGCAAGTTCAAGATCCAGGCGAAGGACGGCGCGCAGGGCGGGATCTTCCAGATGGAGACCGAGTTCGCCGGTCCCGTCACCTTCACCCACACGCTCGGTGCCGGACTGTTCTACTTCGTCAACCCGTACACCGGCAAGGTCAACTTCGGCGACGGCACCGCCGCCGTGACCGCCGGCAGCGACGCGCACCAGATGCTGCTCGGCAAGGACAGCCCGCAGGTCGCCACGAAGACCTCGCAGACGGCGACGACCACCACCTGGACGGTGCAGCCCGGCGGCCGTCTCGGTGGGGTGCTCGGCGAGGACGCCGTCGAACTCAGCGCCGGCGCGACGAACTGCACGAGCGACTGCCAGGCGCAGAACCAGATCCGCGGCTCCCTGCCGGTGCCGCCGGACCCGGTGGATCCCACGCCCATCGCGTCGCGCTGAGCGTCGCGCACCAGCGCACACCAGGACGGACGGGAGGCCCGTGGCGGGATCGCCGCGGGCCTCCCGTCCGTCGTGGTGCGACCCGGGTACGGCGCCCTGTCCGCCGAACGGGGGCTGCATGCGGACCGCCCGTGCTGGGTAGCGTCGGGAGGGCGGTCGGACCCGACGACCGCGCAGCGTCGTCTCACCAGCGGCGCGAACGAGGGCGACGACGCCCGCACCGACGAAGAGGGGCACGATGTCCACCAGCACCACCGGACCGGGAACACTGAACGTCGCCACGATCGTGGCCGAGGGCGCACGACGGCACCCCGGCAAGACCGCCGTCCTCACCGCGATGCCGGACGGCGTCCACGAACTGACCTACGGCGAGCTCTGGGAGCGGGTCCGCGCGACCGCCGGTGGCCTCCGCGCCCGCGGAGTCGAGCGCGGCGACCGGGTCGCGGTGATGCTGCCGAACGTGCCCGAGTTCCTGGTGGCGTACTTCGCCGTCCTCGCGATGGGCGCCGTCGTCGTCCCGATCCACCTGCTGTTCAAGCGCGAGGAGATCACCCACGTCCTCGGCCGCTCCGGCGCCCGCGTGCTCGTCGCCGCCGGCTCGGTGCTCGGCGAGGCCGGCCCCGCGGCCGCCGAGACCGGTGCACTCGTCGTCGGCGTCGGGGCCGGCGACGACGTCCTCTCGCTGACCGCGCTGGCGTCGGAGGGCGAGCCGCTCGACGCCGTCGTCGCGACGAACCCGCTCGACCCCGCCACCATCCTGTTCACCAGCGGCACGACCGGGCAGCCCAAGGGTGCCGTCGGGTCGCACTTCGCCCTCGTCGAGCAGGTCAACGTCTGCATCATCGACGTGTTCGACCTGCGCGAGGAGGACGTCGTCTTCGGCGGCCTCCCGCTGTTCCACACGTTCGGGCAGACGGTCGTGATGAACACCACGCTCCGCCGCGGAGCGACGATCGTGCTGCTCCCCCGCTTCGACGCGGCCACCGCGCTGCAGCTGTGCACCGACCAGCAGGTGACCGCGTTCCTCGGCGTCCCGACGATGTTCATCGCGCTCCTCGGGGCAGCCGAGCAGCACGACGCCCGACCGCCGTTCCGCTGGTGCGTCTCCGGCGGCGCCGCCCTGCCCGCCGCCGTGCTGGAACGCTTCGAGTCGACCTTCCGGGCGCCGATCCAGGAGGGTTACGGCATGACCGAGACCTCTCCGGTCATCTCGGTGAACCCACGCGGCGTCCCGAGCCGGGCCGGCAGCGTCGGTCCCGCCGTGTGGGGTGTCGACGTCGTCGTGGCGGACGCCGAGGTCGAGGGACGCATCGTGCCGGTGCCGGTCGGTGAACCGGGCGAGATCGTGGTCCGGGGGCACAACCTGTTCCTCGGCTACCTCGACGACCCCGAGTCCACCGAGGCCGCGATGGCCGACGGGTACCTGCGCACCGGCGACATCGGCGTCCTGAGCGACGACGGGTACGTCAGCATCGTCGACCGCAAGAAGGACCTCATCCTGCGGAACGGGTACAACGTCTACCCGTCCGAGATCGAGGCGGTGCTGCACCGGCACGAGGACGTCGCCTCGGCCGCGGTGTTCGGCGTCGACCACCCGGTGCACGGGCAGGAGGTGCACGCGGCCGTGGTCCTCCGCGACGGCGCGGCGGGGTCCGACGCGCTCGACGCGTTCGTGCGCGACCGCGTCGCCTCGTTCAAGTACCCGCGGGTCTACCACGTGGTCGACGTGCTGCCGATCGGTCCGAGCGGGAAGGTGCTGCGTCGGGAGCTCACGCGGCAGTACGGGGACTGACGGCGCGACCCGGCGGACGGGGCGGACGACGGACGGGAGGCCCGTCACCAGCTGGTGACGGGCCTCCCGTCCGTTCCGTCGCCGCCCTGCGGTCGGACCGTCAGCGCGGGATGACGGAGAACAGGAACTTCCGCCGCACCATGTACCAGCTGAGCAGGATGAGCGCGGTGTGGACGGCGGTGCCGATCCAGACGTTGCCGTAGTCGAGGGGCAGTGACGCGATCACCAGCGCGAAGAACACCTGCCACACGAAGACGTAGAGACTGGCCTGCCCGAGCGGGATCCACAGCCACCCGATGACCGCGTTCACCGGCTTCCAGAACACGGTGAGGATCGCGTACGAGACGATCGCGAAGAAGGCGATGTCGATCAGGCGACCCCACTGCAGGTCCACACGCTGGTACGCGGTGTTGTAGAGGTCCTGGTACATGGTCGCGGGGAACGGTGCCGGGGTGAACGCGAACCGGTCGCCCGCCCACACGTAGACCAGGAACGCCGCGTACCCGCAGACCAGCACGCCGATGAGCACCTTGCCGAGCCGTCCGGTCAGCGCCCGGGTGATCTGGCGTCGGTAGTAGCCGAGCACCAGGCCGTGGGTGAACACCACCTGCCAGGTCAGCAGCGGGAACACCGCGTCGAACTGCGCGTTGAGCGGCTTGAACTCGGGGTGCACCGCCTGGAAGACGTAGAGCGCCCAACTGACGACGAGCAGCGCCCACCAGTACCCGCGGCGGATCACCCACATGAACACCGGGATGAACAGGCTGAGCACCACGAACAGACCCATGATGTTGAACGGCCACGGGCCCATCTCGAGCAGCAGGAACTGCCGGATCGCGTACCAGGGCGGCGGGTACGCCAACAGCTGCATCGCGTTCGGGTACAGGTCGTAGACGCGTCCCTCTGCCTGCACCCCGTCGAGGCCGGTGCCGCGGTCGGTGAACGTCGTGATCGCGTCGGTGTCGAGCAGCGGGACGAAGCTCAACGCGAAGACGATGAGGATCACCACGAGCGTGACGACGTACTGCTTGCGGGCACGCTTCCAGGCGCCGACCGCGGACGCCCACTCGCCGAAGCGGGCGACGCCCAGGGGGTAGACCATGCCGAGCACCATGCCGGAGAGGAACACGAACATCTCGGC
Source organism: Curtobacterium sp. MCBD17_030 (assembly GCF_003224255.1). Classification (NCBI taxonomy): domain Bacteria; kingdom Bacillati; phylum Actinomycetota; class Actinomycetes; order Micrococcales; family Microbacteriaceae; genus Curtobacterium; species Curtobacterium sp. MCBD17_030. The sequence goes on from NZ_QKLI01000005.1 coordinate 218,211, forward strand.
GCCGGTGATCGCGCCGACCGCGTGCAGCGTCAGGTACGAGTACGGGCCGGAGACCTCGATGTGCGTGATCACCACCGCCAGGATGATGAAGCCGCGGAACAGGTCCAGGCGCAGGTCACGCCCCGGTTTGCCGTCGTCTGGGTACCGCCAGCTCGGCACGAACCGTCCGACCAGACCGCTCAGGACGAACACGAGCGCGAGCCCTGCCGCCAGCCAGACGATCCACGCCATCTGGTCGCCGCCGGTGTCGAGCTGCTGGTTCGTCGCGGCAGCGCCCTGCTGCGGGGTCACCCGGTCGGTGACCGGGCCGAAGACGAACTGGTCGGCGCCCTGCAGGTCCGTGCGGAACGAACCCGCGGTGCCCGGGGCCTTCGCGAAGCGCCAGTCGGCCACACGGTTGCCGGCCTCCGGTTCACGGCGGTTCGCCTCGATGAACGTGACCCCGCGGATCTCGGGGGTCTTCCGCACCTCGGCGATGACCTGCCGCCACCAGCCCTGCTTCACCTGCAGCTCGCCGGCACCGCCGAGTGAGTGGTCGTAGAGCGCGCCGGTGTCCAGCAGCATCGGGCGATCACGTTCGACGGCGAACCGGTCGACGAACGAGCCGGGCTGCTGCCGGTCGTAGCCCCAGCGCTCGGCGAAGCGCTGCGCGACCTCGTCGGACGCCGGCACGTCGTTGCTCGTCAGCGGGACGTCGCGACCCGCTGCCTCGGTGGCCTTGCCCTTGCCGAAGTAGAACATGGACAGGCCGACCCAGTCGACGGACGACGCCCCGGGCCAGTACGGCTCGTAGGGGTCGTCGGCCGCGGTGATCTGGCCGTCACCGTTCGTGTCGAGCTTCTCGGTGTCCGTCGCCGACAGGTCCGCCAGGCGGCCGGCCGACGAGCCGAACGGGTAGCCGGCACCGTAGGAGGGCGACCACACCATGCGGGCGTCCGAGTTCCCTGTGTGCACCTGCCGCGCCACGGTCCGGAAGGCCCGCACGAACTGCGTCGGCTGCTGCCCCCACCGCACCCACGTGCCGTTCATCTGCGGGGCGAAGCGGACCAGGAGCTGGGTGTCGTACTGCCGGTGGGCCTGCTCGAACAGGGTGTTCGCGCGTCCGGCGTCGGCCTTGGTCAGTGATCGGAGGGACTGGTCCGGCACCAGGCTGACGACGAGCACGGCGCCCTGCGCGGCGGCCGCCCGGGTGGAGCGGAGGAACTGCTCCTCGGCCCGCCGATCGACCGGGTAGGCGATCTCGACCCCGTACATCGACGGGATCGCGTCGAGCCGGCCCTCGTAGCCGTCGGGGGCGTCGGAGCCCCAGTCGAGGTCGGGGCCGAACCAGGTCTTCCCGGTCGATCGGCGGGCCGAGGAGCAGTTCCTCCGCTCCACCCGGGCG